>NZ_JBSXOQ010000121.1:0-234957 GCF_056859495.1 Sphingobium sp. L-44
TGTGACGTGTGGTAACTCCACCTTACCGATGAGCCCGGTGGCCACCGAGTTCGAAATCGCATGGGGTTGGGCATGCCCAACCCCATGCGATCACCTCAATCTACACCGGAAATTACACCACGAGCGCGGACGCTAACTTGGAGACGTTGATGCCGCTCGCGAATTGAAGCGATTTGAACTTCGGTTGCCGCATACAAATGCGGCCCTCATAGGGCGCAAGCGTCCTTATCGCCCATCTGATTTCGCGTAAGCCGCCCCAGTCCGCTTCCCACCCCAAAACCTGTCCTACAGCGCTGGCTTTCCGCTATACCGTCGCCGGCTCTTTCCCATCGTCCGCGCGCATCCACGGTTTCGCACGATAATTTCCATCATCGGCACGAAAATGTCAGGATGTGCGGGAAATATGCGAAGTTAAGCGCGGCATTTCCTATTTTGCCGCCCTGGCCTCAGCCGCTGGTGGCGCCCCATACGTCGCTCGCCTTCACGAAGCCCTTCTGGCCCTTCACGTCGAACGCGCACCAGCCGCTTGAGCAGGAACCGATCCGGCCGACCACGCCCTTTTCGGCGCGGAACAGGGTGCGGCTGGTTTCGCTCGCGCCCTCGTGCATCGGTGCTTGCGCCGCGGTGACGATCGCCGTGGCGGTATCGCTCAGCAGGCGGACATGCATCCAGCCCTGACCACCGTCAGGGTCTTCCACCTTGCGCCACAGGCCCAGCACCTGCACCACCTTCACCGGCAGGTCGCGGCGCTGATAGACCCAGTTGGACGGATAATCGAGGCTGGGGCCGACGCGCATCCGCGCCTCGTCATGCGACAGCGACGCCCAATAGGGCACCGGCTTGGCCGGGGCCGCCGCCGCGCCGCTCATATTGGTCAGTGCCGCGATCATGCCCGCGCCCAGCAGCAGGCGCTTCATGCCCGACCCTTTGCCCATATCACCCATGGTCTTTCCATACGCTTGTCCGGCCGGTCGCGACAAGCTTTCAATCGCAGGCAGCCGCATATCCGCTTGACCGGCGGGGCAGGCGGGAATAGCGGCCATGCTATGGCCAGGAAACCGCGCCCCGCAACGCCGCGCGTCATCGTGACGCGTCGCCTGCCGCCCAATGTGGAGGCGCGCATGGCCGAACTGTTCGACGCCAGCTTCAATACCGGCGATATCCCCATGAACCGGGCCGAACTCGCCGCCGCCATGGCGCAGTGCGATGTGCTGGTTCCCTGCATCAGCGACCAGATCGACGCGGAACTGATCGCCGGCGCGCCCGACCGGCTGCAACTGATCGCCAGCTTCGGCAGCGGCGTCGACCATATCGACCTCGCCGCCGCGCGGACCAGAGGCGTGATCGTCACCAACACGCCCGGCGTGCTGACCGAAGATACGGCCGACATGACCATGGCGCTGATCCTCTCCGTGCCCCGCCGCCTGGCCGAGGGAGAGAAGCTGGTGCGCTCGGGCCAGTGGCATGGCTGGAGTCCGTCGGGGATGCTCGGCCATCGCATCGGCGGCAAGAAGCTGGGCATCATCGGCATGGGTCGCATCGGTCGCGCCGTCGCCCGCCGGGCCAAGGCCTTCGGCCTCTCCATCGCCTACCATAACCGCCACCGCCTGCCTTTCGAGGTGGAGCAGGAACTGGAGGCCAGCTGGCATGACGATCTCGACGCGCTGCTGCGCGAATGCGACATCGTCTCGATCCATTGCCCGCTCAACGCCGATAGCCGCGGCCTGATCGATGCGCGGCGGATCGGCCTGATGCGGCCCGACGCCTATCTCATCAACACCTCCCGCGCGGAAATCACCGATGAGCCGGCACTGATCGCTGCGCTCGCCGAAGCACGGATCGCCGGCGCCGGGCTTGACGTCTACACCCATGAGCCGGCGGTCGATCCGCGGCTGCTGGCGCTCGCCAACGTCACCCTGCTGCCCCATGTCGGCTCGGCGACCTTCGAGGGGCGCGACGCCACCGGTGCCCGCGTCATCGCCAATATCCGCACCTGGGCCGATGGCCATCGCCCGCCCAATCAGGTGCTCGAAGGCTGGGTCTGATCGCTGCGCGCGCGGAACAATGCGCGCCTTCCTCCGTTTGGAAACATCAGAGAAACGGAAGGAATCCCACCATGATTCGTCTTGCCATCATTGCCCTCGTGATCGCGGCCGTGCTCGCCGTCCTCGGCTTCGGCGGCGCCGCCGGCACCTTCGTCGGCATCGCCAAATTGCTGTTCGGCATCGCCATCGCCCTGTTCCTGATTTTCCTTGTCCTGGGCCTTCTGGCTGGCAAGGGCGTCAAGGACGCGATAGACTGACACGCATGATCGAGATTAGCGCTGGAGTGGATGAGACCGGGCGGTTGCTGCGCGACGAGGCCGGCTTCCTGCTCCAGCGCGATCTTGGCGGCACCTGGCGACTTGTGTTGCTGCGCGTGCCAGTCGACCATGTCGAAAAGCGGGTCCGGGTGCGCGGCTATTATGCCGGCGACGACATTGTCGAAGCGGATGGCGTAGCCGCCGCCTGAACCGGCACCTGGGGCCATCTTGCCAGAATCGTTGCGCCGCGCGATCAGTTGCGCCCATGCGCAAGATCATATCCCTGATGCTCGCCGTTGCGGCGCCCGCTCTGGCTCACGCCCAGACTCCCCATGACCAGCTGACCAAGGTGATCGACGATCACTGGGCATGGTATCTGTCGGTCCATCCGGTGGAGGCTACCGCGCGCGGCGTGCGCGACTATGACGACCAGATTTCGGACCTGTCGCTTGGCGGCCGCGATGCCCAGATCAAGGCGGAACAGGGCTTCGTCACCCGGCTGGATGCGGTGCCGGAGGCGGGGCTGGATACCGCCGACAAGGTCAATCGCGCGGTGCTGCTGTGGATGCTGCGCGACGATATCGCCAGCGACAAGCATCAGGCCGAACGGCTGATGCTCTTCACCACCTATTATAGCTGGCATCAGGGCTTTTCCGGCATGGCCGACGGCCTGCCTTTCTACACCCGCGCCGACTATGACAGCTATCTGAAGCGCCTGGCGCTCTACCCGAAGCAGAATGGCGATGGCATGGCGATCACCCGCCAGGCGATCAGGGGCGGTTATGTGCTGCCCTGTTCGGTGCTGGGCGCCTTTGCCAAGGGGATCAGCGGCATCGTCGCCGAGCCGCCGGAAGGGACGCGCTTCTACGAACCCTTCACCCGCGCCAAGCCGCGCGACATCAGCGATGCCGATTGGGCGGCGCTGCAGGCGCGCGCGGTGGCGGTGATCCGCGATGTCATCACGCCGGAATATGGCAAATGGCATGACCTGTTCGTGGCCGACTATCTGCCCAAATGCCGCAAGAGCGACAGCGCATCGACGCTGCCGGGGGGCGCGGCCTGGTATGCCAGCCGGGTGCGGACCCACACGACGACCGACCTGACGCCCGATCAAATCCACCAGGTCGGGCTGGATGAGGTCGCGCGCATCGGCAAGCGGATGGATGCGATCGCCGCGAAGGCGGGCTATCCCAGCCGCGCCGCCTTCATCCAGCATCTGCGCACCGATCCCAGCTATTACGCCAAGACGCCCGAGGAACTGCTGCGCGTTGCCGCGCGCCAGGCCAAGACGATCGACGGCCTGCTGCCGCGCTATTTCGCGACGCTGCCGCGCCTGCCCTATGGCATCAAGCCGATCCCGGCGGCCGAAGCGGAAGGAACGACCACGGCCTATTATGGCCCTGGCGCGCCAGAGGCCGGGATTTCCGGCACCTATTGGGTCAATACGTCGAAGCTCGACCAGCGGCCCTTCTGGGAATTGCCGGCGCTGACCGCGCATGAGGCGGTGCCGGGCCATCACAACCAGATCGCACTGCAGCAGGAATTGCCGCTGCCGCCCTTCCGCAAATATCTTGCCGGCTTCACCGCCTATGTCGAGGGCTGGGCGCTCTACACCGAATATCTGGGCGAGGAGATGGGCCTCTACGACACGCCCGAGAAGATGATGGGCCGCCTGTCCTACGAGATGTGGCGCGCCTGCCGGCTGGTGGTGGACACCGGCATCCATGCCAAGGGCTGGGACAAGGCAAAGGCCGTCGCCTTCATGAAGGCGAACAGCGCCCTGAGCGACGCCAATATCGATGCGGAGGTCAATCGCTACATCAGCTGGCCGGGGCAGGCGCTGGGCTACAAGCTGGGCGAGATCAAGATCCGCGAGCTGCGGGCGCGGGCGGAACAGCAGCTCGGGCCCAAGTTCGACCTGCGCCGTTTCCATGATGCGGTACTGTCGCAGGGGGCGGTGCCGCTCACTGTGCTGGAAAGCCAGATCGACGGCTGGATCGCCGCGGAAAAGGCACGCTGAAAAGAGCGCCGATAAAGGCAAGATGTGGGGCGGGGCGGGCGTGATTTCCACGCCCCGCGCACAATAAAAGTGCGGCCCTTGTGCGCGTCGCTGCGAATGATTTTCAGTAAGCAAAAATGGCGGAAATAAAGGTGGTTTCGACCATTTTGTCCCTTTGACTTGGCGGTGGCAATCTGTATGCCACCGCTCATCGGGACACACTTGCTTCGACCATAGGTTGGGGCGCCTCCCTCCACCTTGCCGCGTCTTCGTGGCTTCTGGTGGGAACGCGACGCTTCCTTCCGCATGGTCGGGCCTATGCGAGGAGACGCATATCTTATGACCGCCACCGGACAGGATACTCTCGGCACGCGCGACACGCTCAATGTCGGCGGCAAGGACATCGCCTATTATTCGTTGGAAAAGGCGGCTGCGAAGCTTGGAGACGTTTCGCGCCTGCCTTTCTCGATGAAGGTGCTGCTCGAAAATCTGCTGCGCTTCGAGGACGGCGTGACCGTCACCACTGATGACATCCAGGCGATCGTCGACTGGCAGAATGACAAGGGCAAGGCCGAGCGCGAGATCCAGTATCGCCCGGCGCGCGTGCTGCTGCAGGACTTTACCGGCGTGCCCTGCGTCGTCGATCTGGCCGCGATGCGCGACGCGATGAATGCGCTCGGCGCCGACGCCAGCAAGATCAACCCGCAGGTGCCCGTCCATCTCGTCATCGACCACAGTGTCATGGTCGACGAGTTCGGCACGCCACGCGCGTTCCAGGACAATATGGAGATCGAATATCAGCGCAACATGGAGCGCTACGACTTCCTGAAATGGGGCAGCAAGAGCCTCGCCAATTTCTACGCCGTGCCGCCCGGCACCGGTATCTGCCATCAGGTGAATCTGGAAAATATCGCCCAGGGCGTCTGGTCGAGCACCGGCGCTGATGGCGCCACCATCGCCTATCCCGACACCTGCGTCGGCACCGACAGCCACACCACCATGGTCAATGGCTTGGGCGTGCTGGGCTGGGGCGTGGGCGGGATCGAGGCGGAAGCGGCGATGCTGGGTCAGCCGGTATCGATGCTGATCCCCGAAGTGGTCGGCTTCAAGTTCACCGGCAACCTCAAGGAAGGCGTGACCGCCACCGATCTGGTGCTGACCTGCACCCAGATGCTGCGCGCGCGCGGCGTGGTCGGCCGCTTCGTCGAATATTTCGGCCCCGGTCTTGCCACGCTCAGCCTCGCCGACCGTGCGACGCTGGCCAATATGGCGCCCGAATATGGCGCGACCTGCGGCTTCTTCGGCATCGACGACAAGACGCTGGACTATATGCGGCTGACCGGCCGCAGCGACGAGAATATCGCGCTGGTCGAGGCCTATGCCAAGCAGCAGGGTTTCTGGATCGATCCGTCGGTCGAGCCGATCTTCACCGACACGCTGGAACTGGACCTGTCCACCGTGGTGCCCAGCCTCGCCGGTCCCAAGCGCCCGCAGGACCGCGTCGCGCTGCCCGAAGTTGATGACGTGTTCAACGCGGACATGGAGAAGACCTATAAGAAGGCGCAGACCCGCGTTCCGGTCGAGGGCAAGGATTATGACATTGGCGACGGCGACGTCACCATTGCCGCGATCACCAGCTGCACCAACACCTCCAACCCCAATGTGCTGATCGCCGCCGGCCTGGTCGCCAAGAAGGCGAACGAGCTGGGCCTGAAGCCCAAGCCCTGGGTCAAGACCTCGCTGGCGCCCGGTAGCCAGGTCGTCACCGACTATCTGGAAAAGGCGGGCCTCCAGGCGCATCTCGACGCGATCGGCTTCAACCTGGTCGGTTATGGCTGCACCACCTGCATCGGCAATTCGGGGCCGCTCGCCGAGCCGATCAGCAAGGCGATCAACGAGAATGGGCTGGTCGCCGCCGCCGTCATTTCGGGCAACCGCAACTTCGAAGGGCGCGTCTCGCCCGACGTGCGCGCCAACTTCCTCGCTTCGCCGCCGCTGGTCGTCGCCTATGCGCTCAAGGGCACGGTGATCGAGGATTTCATCACCACCCCGATCGGCACGAGCAAGGGTGGCGAAGCGGTCTATCTCAAGGACATCTGGCCGACCAATGACGAGGTCGCGACCACCCTTGCGGGGGCGGTCGACCGGGAGATGTTCCGCGCCCGCTACGCCAATGTCTACAAGGGCGACGCCCATTGGCAGGCGATCGAGGTGACCGGGTCGGACACCTACAAGTGGCGCGCCGGGTCGACCTATGTCGCCAATCCGCCCTATTTCGAGGGACTGACCATGACCCCGGCGCCGGTCACCGACATCATCGGCGCCATGCCGCTGGCGATCTTCGGCGACTCGATCACCACCGACCACATCTCGCCGGCCGGTTCGATCAAGGCGACGTCGCCCGCGGGCAAATGGCTGAGCGAGCATCAGGTCGCCCAGGCCGACTATAACAGCTATGGCTCGCGCCGTGGCCATCATGAGGTGATGATGCGCGGCACCTTCGCCAATATCCGCATCAAGAATCTGATGCTCGACGGCGTCGAGGGCGGCATGACCAGCTATCAGGGCGAAGTTATGCCGATCTATGACGCGGCGATGAAGCACAAGGCCGACGGCACGCCGCTGGTCGTCATCGGCGGCAAGGAATATGGCACCGGCTCGTCGCGCGACTGGGCGGCCAAAGGCACCAACCTGCTCGGCGTGCGTGCCGTGATCGTCGAAAGCTTCGAGCGTATCCACCGTTCGAACCTGGTCGGCATGGGCGTGCTGCCCTTGGTGTTCAAGGATGGCCAGACCCGCGACACGCTGGGCCTCAAGGGCGATGACAGCTTCACCATCACCGGTGTCGCGGACCTCAAGCCGCGCCAGGATGTCGAAGTGCAGGTCACCCGCGCCGACGGTTCGACCTTCAGCTTCACCGCGCTCTGTCGCATCGATACCGTCAATGAGCTGGAATATTTCCTCAATGGCGGCATCCTGCAATATGTGCTGCGCAAGCTCGCCGCTTGATCGACTGACATGTTGAGCTAAGGAAAAAGGGCTCTCTCCGTAAGGAGGGAGCCCTTTTTCTTGGGGGTGGATGGTGGCGCTGTTCGTGGAGATCGTCGGCTGGGTCGGCGCGATATTGGTGCTGATCGCCTATGTCGGCGTCTCGACCGGGCGGCTGTCGGGCGGGTCGGCAACCTTTCAGTGGTTGAATGCCGTCGGCGCTGCCTTCTTCATCCTCAACACCTGGTGGCACGACGCCTTTCCCTCGATGGTGCTCAACATCATCTGGGCAGTCGTCGGCTTTTCCACCCTGTGGCGCATCTTCCGTCGGAGAATGTCCCCGTCATGACCCGCTTCATCGACCTGAGCCACGCCATCGAACATGGCATGACCACCTATAAGGGCGTCGCCGCGCCGCATATCTGCGATTACTGGACCCGCGAACAGTCGCGCGCCAATTATGCCGATGGCAGCGCCTTCCAGATGGGGCGGATCGACATGGTGTCGAATACCGGCACCTATCTCGATGCGCCGTTCCACCGCTTCGAGGAGGGCGATGACCTCTCGATGCTCGATCTCGACCGGCTGGCCAGCCTGCCGGCGATCGTCGTGCGCAGGCCGTTCGACGCAGTGGGCCTGGCGACCGACGCCGCCGATCTCGACGGCATCGACGTCGCCGGCCGCGCGGTGCTGGTCCACACCGGCTGGGACCGGCACTGGCGCACGCCGGCCTATTTTGAGGATCATCCCTTCCTGACCGAAGCGGCGGCGCAGATGCTGGTGGCACGCGGCGCCCGGCTGGTCGGCATCGACAGCCATAATATCGACGATACGCGGCCCGGCACTGGTCGCCCTGTGCACCGCGAACTTCTCGGCGCCGGTGTGCTGATCTGCGAACATATGACCAATCTGGGCGCGCTGCCGGATGCCGGCTTCGCCTTCACCGCCGTGCCGCCCAAGATCGTCGGCATGGGCACATTCCCGGTGCGGGCCTTCGCGCAAGTCGATTTGACATGATCT
Organism: Sphingobium sp. L-44; assembly: GCF_056859495.1. Classification (NCBI taxonomy): domain Bacteria; kingdom Pseudomonadati; phylum Pseudomonadota; class Alphaproteobacteria; order Sphingomonadales; family Sphingobiaceae; genus Sphingobium; species Sphingobium sp. L-44. The sequence goes on from NZ_JBSXOQ010000121.1 coordinate 8,310, forward strand.
TGTGGCATTGCCTTCAAGCATGACATCGCTGTTAGGCTTCGGCTTTCACTTGAACTGAGAGGCGTTAGCGCCGATACTATGACGATCGGCCGAGAAAGGCCGTCCAAGGAGATTTTACCCATGGCCAATTGGTCCGACCCCCGTTCCGATATCGCAGGCTTTGGCAATGCCAGCGCCGCGCGCAGCGAGGCGTTCGATGCCGGGCTGCGCAAATATATGCTGTCGGTCTATAATTATATGGCGAGCGGCGTGTTGCTGACCGGTGTCGTCGCGATGCTGTTCGCGTCGAGCGGTCTGGCGCTCCAGATCCTCGCCGGCCCCGGCATCCTGAAATATGTCATCATGTTCGCGCCGCTGGCGTTCGTCATGGTGATGAGCTTTGGCATCAACAAGCTGTCGACCGTCGCGATGCAGAGCCTGTTCTGGGCCTATGCCGCCGTGATGGGCCTGTCGCTGTCGTCGATCTTCCTGGTCTATACGGGCACGTCGATCGCGCAGACCTTCTTCGCGACCGCCGCGGCCTTCGCCGGCCTCAGCCTGTTCGGCTACACCACCAAGAAGGATCTGTCGGGCTTCGGCACCTTCCTGATCATGGTTGTGGTCGGCCTGCTGGTCGCCAGCCTGATCAACCTGTTCCTGCGTTCCAGCATGATGGACCTGGTGATCAGCTTCGTCGGCGTGCTGCTGTTCGCGGGCCTGACCGCCTATGACACGCAGAAGATCAAGAGCATCTACAGCTATGTCGCCGGCACCGACATGATGGGCAAGTCGGTGGTGATGGGGGCGCTGAACCTCTATCTCGACTTCATCAACATGTTCATGTTCCTGCTGCGCTTCATGGGCGATCGCCGCTGATCTCCAGCGAACGGAACGAAAACAGGAAAAAGGCCCGGTGGACATCTCCGCCGGGTCTTTTGCTTTGTTGGGAAGGGACAGGCTCAGCCCTGTTTCTGCATCTCGGCGATCAGGGCGTTGTCGATCTCCTTCTGCCTCTTATAGGCCGGGCGTTCGCGCAATCGGGCGGCATAGGCCTCGAATGCCGGGCGGCTGGGGATGGTGCCGAAGGCGAGCCCCCAGTCGATCTGCGCGCCGACATAGACGTCCGCCGCGGTGAAGGTGCCGCCGCAGATCCAACTGCGGCCGGTGACTGCCGTTTCCAGCGTATCGAGCGTGTCGTCGAGCGAGCCATAGCCCGCGCTGCGCTCGCGTCCTTCGGGCAGGACGAATCCCATCGCCTTGTTGGTGACGGCGGCCTCCACCGGACCGGCAGCGAAGAAGAGCCAGCGATAATAATCAGCCCGGTCATCGGTCGCCGGCGCCAGGCCGGCGGCGGGGAAGGCATCGGCCAGATAGGCGCAGATGGCGGCGCATTCGGTCACCACCTTTCCGCCATGGACGATCGCCGGCACCTTGCCCATCGGGTTGATCGCGCGATAGTCGGCGGTCTTCATGCCGCCGGCATAATCCAGGATCACCGCCTCATAGGGCGTGCCGACCTCCTCCAGCATCCATCGGGCGATCTGCCCGCGCGACATGGGGTTGGTATAGAGAAGAACCGGGTCCGCCATTGTGCATCCTCCTTGGAAAGTGGTCAGAACATATCATGAACAATATGCTCCGGCCAGCCGGATCATTGGGCCGGTGCGGTGGCCGCCGCCGGCTTGTCGCGATAGCGATCGAACCAGGCGATGATCGCCGCCGCCTTGGCCGCCGATTGCGACGGGCGGGCAGCGATGCCGCCATGGCTGGCGCCCGGCACTTTCACCAGCGCGGTCGGCACGCCCCGTATCTGCAGCGCGCCATAATATTGCTCCGCCTCGCTGACCGGGGTGCGATAATCCTCGCTGCCCACGACCACCAAGGTCGGCGTCTTGACGTTGCCAACCAGGCTGAGCGGCGAGCGGTTCCAATAGCCCATCGGATCTTCCCACGGCTTGGCCGGGAACCAGTAGCGCGAGGTGAAGAGGGTATTGTCCATGGTCAGCGCTTCGCTGATCCAGTTGATCACCGGCTTCTGCGTGGCGGCACCCTTGAACCGGTCGGTCTTGCCGATGATCCAGCTGGTCAGCACGCCGCCGCCCGAACCGCCGGTGACGAACAGATTGTCCGGATCGGCCACGCCCGCGGCGATCGCGGCGTCGACCGCGGCCATCAGGTCGCCATAGTCGTCGCCGGGATATTTATGATGGATCAGCTGGGCGAATTCCTCGCCATAGGAGGTCGATCCGCGCGGATTGGTGTAGAGCACGGCATAGCCGGCGGCGGCATAAAGCTGGTCGTCGGTCGAGAAATGCGGGCCATAGGCGGTGTGCGGACCGCCATGGATTTCCAGCAACAACGGCACGCGGGTGCCGGGCTGATAGCCGGGCGGCGTGACGAGCCAGGCCGGCACGGTGCGGCCGTCGGGCGCGGTGACGGCCAGTTCCTTCACCTGACCCAGCGCCTTGTGACCCAGGAAATCCTCATTGAGGCGGGTGAGCTGGCGGCTCTTGCTGCCGCTGCTGACCGACAGGTCGGCCGGGCGCAGTGCCGATCCGCTGGTGAAGGCGAGCGTGCCATTGGCCGCGACGCTGAAATCGCCGCCGCTATAGGGCCGGTCGAAGGCCGTGCCGGTCAGGCCGCTCGCCAGTTCGGTGACATGGCCGTCGAGGGTGATGCGGGCAAGGCGGTTGACGCCGCGCTCGTCATATTGGGCGTAGAGCGACTTGCCGTCCGCCGCCCAGTAGGCGCGGTCGATGCTGCGGTCGAAACTGGCGGTGATCGCATGGGCGCCGCTGCCGTCGCGGTTCATGACGTAGAGATAGGTATTCTGATAGGACAGGCGCTTGTCGTCATAGCCGAGATAGGCGATCTTGCTGCCGTCGGGCGAGACGACCGGCGCGACATCGGGCCCGTCGCGGCTGGTGAGCGGGCTGATCGCGCCCGAAGCGATGTCGAGCGTGTAGATTTCCGGATCGAATATCTTCTGCTGCCAGTCGGGCTTGCGCACCGCGCTGAACAATATGGCGCGGCCATCGGGCGTCCAGCTCAACGGGCCGCCATCCTGATAATCGCCAAAGCTCAGCTGCCGCGCCGGGCCGCCATCGGCCGACACCAGGAAGATATGGTCATAGCCGGCCTGGACATAGCCGCCGCCATCATTGCGATAATCGACCCGGTCGATCACCTCCAGCGGCTTGGCCCATTCGGCGCCCTCCGGCTTGTCGGGCGCCTTGCCCAGCTTCATCGGGTCGGCGGGCACACGCATGATATAGGCGAGGGACTTGCCGTCGGGCGACCAGGTGACCGACTGCGGGCCGTCTGGCAGGGTGGTGACGCGCACGGTGGCGCCGGTGTCCAGCCAGCGCACGAACAGCTGCGGCTTGCCCGCATCGGCGGCGATATAGGCGATGCGCTTGCCATCGGGCGACCAGCGCGGCTGGCTGGCGTCGGCGACCAGCGGGCGCTGCGCGCCGGTGGCGGTGTCGACCAGCCAGATCGCGCCCTTTTGCCGGTCGGTCATGATGTCGCCCTGGCGGCGGACATAGGCGACGCTCTTTCCGTCGGGGCTGATCTGCGGATCGGTCGCGACCTGCAGCGCGAAGATGTCGCGGCCCTCGAACCTGGGCGACGGGGCAGCCGACTGGGCGGCGAGCGGCAGGGGAGAGAGGGCGGCGCCGAGCAGCAGCGCGGCCAATAGCTTATGTCGCATGAAAACCTCGAAACGGAAGAATGGCGCGAGACTTGCCGGATTTTCCTTTCGTTTCAAGTGCAACTCGTGGCCGGGGCGCGACGGGTGGCGCCGCGCCCCGGCTGGAGCTTCAGCAGCCCGCGCCCATCGCGCCGGCCAGCATGCCACCAAGGCCACCCTTGCATTTCTTCTTCTTGGGTGGCGGATTGTCACCGGAGGCATCGGCGCTGTCGTCACTGCCCTGGCTCATCATCGATCCCATGTCCGGGCCATTGAGCATCCACATGGTGTTGGAGCGATAGCGCACGCGGGCGATCCATTCCGGTTTCCAGGCGATCTTGGGATCGGCCGGGCGCGGCGGATAGGCGAAATTGGCTTCCGGGCCATAGGCATAGAGGCTGCCCATCAGCATCTCGCCGCCCGATTGCACCACCTGCGACGGCACGGTGCAACTGGTCTGGCTGGGCGGCATGACGATCTTGTCGCCGATCAGCTTGCGCACGGCACCGGGGGAAAGCCAGTCCCACACCGGCCCGCCAAAGGCCTGACTGGCTGATGACGCCCACCACACCATGTCGCCGCCCTGCTTGGCCGCGAACACCGAGGCATAATAGCCCGTCGCATTGGGCACCGCGTTCCAGCTCAACTGGGTGGCGCCGCCCGCCGCCGGGCTGGCGCGCCCCGTGATCGGCGGCATGAAGTCCTGGTTCAGCGCGAACTTGATCTCGGGCGAATAATTGCCGGCGATGCGATGGTCGCCGATCAGCGAGGAATTGCCCGACAGCGTCTTGCGCGTCTGGCCATTGGGCCATTCGCCATAGGTCTTGCTGTTGGTGAAGCGGACCTGCCATTCCTGCGGGATTGTCGCGCCGGTCATGTAGAGGCCGGGCGGAAACTGGCCGCGCGCGACCTTGGCGAAATCGATCACCACCGGCTGGTTCGGCCCGGCGGTCGCGCCGCATCCCCAATAGATGAGCAGCCGCCCCTTGGGCTTCTCACCGGGCAGCGCCGGCTCGTCGCTCGGCGTGACCTTGGGCGTGACCAGCGGGACGGAGGCACCCAGCCGGGCGCCGGCGGGCATATAATGCTCGGCCGCCGGCGAGCCGCTCGCGGCCTGGGTCGATCCCAGGCGCAGCACCAGTTCATGGATCGGCTGGTTACCGCCGCCCATCATCATCGACATGGCCCCGCCCATGCCACCGCCGCCCGCCATTGCGGCCATGCCGGACATGGTGCCGGCATCCATCGAATAGCGGGCGATCGGTCCGCCGGCCTGCTGGCTGGCGCCGGGCGTGGCGAGAAGGACGAAGCTGATGCTGAGCAGCGCGGCGCGTGGCGCGGCGGACCGCAGATGAAGCGAAGTGGACATGCATTCCCCTATGAAAGCGTGGAAGACATGCGACCTTTCTGTTCTGGAGTCGGCTTAGCAGAATTTACGGGGGGCGGGGAGAGGGGCGCGCCGCTAGGCGACCTGCCTTCCCGTTTTAGCTTTTGTCAGCCTTGCCCTTGCCGCTGGCCGGGAAATAGCCGCCGCAGCGCCGTGTGCCATACAAAGTGGAACCGGTGCCGAATGTCGCGGGAGTGAAGGCGACGGCCTGCACCGGCACGCTGACGCCGGGCACGCGGCGCGCCAGCATGGTCTGCACGGCGGCGATCTGGGGCGCATCCACCGGCGCAAAGATCGGTCCCTGCGGCAGGTCGAAATAATCGACGAAGCCGCCGCCGCGAATGCTGGTATTGCCTGATGCGATCGCCTGCCTGGTCAATTGCTGCCGATGGGAGAGCGCGTCGAACCGGCCGAGATAGACGACCTGGCCCGGCTTCGCCTCGAACTGGAGCGAGGCGGCGTTGAAGCAGAGCGCCCAGCTGTCCTGCTGGGAATAGCTGCGCACGACCCAGCGCCCCGGCTTGACGGGAACCATCAGATAGCCGTCGAGGAAATTCTTCTGCTTGGCTTCGAACAGCGCGGTGCCGCTGAAAGGCCCACTGGAAAGCCGGGCTTCCGCATCGACATAGGTGGAGAGCAGCAGCTTGAACGCCGAGTGCATCGACGGCGCCGGTTGCCACCAGTCGGTCTTGATGATGACCAGCGCCTCTTCGGATTGGGGTGTGAGGATGATCTGGCCGGGCGCCTTGGCGTTGGCGACATGCGGCAACATAGCGCCGCCCAACGCGACCATTGCACCGACCGCTGCCGCCCATTTTCCGATCATGACCATGTTTTCCCCAATCCCTGCGGACCCAATCCGTCCTGTCGATCTGACCGCAATTCCCTAATAATTGCGCAACGGCCGCCGCGCGCATGTGGGGCGGGGCATCAGCTCCGCGCGAACTGTCCATGGCGCAGAAAATGCGCGACCTGATCGGCGACGGGGCGGGTGTAGATCATTGCGGTATGGGCGACGGGCAGGGTGATATGGTCGCCTTCGCCCGGACAATGGGTGGCGGCGACGCTGACCTTGCCGTCATTGGGCGCACGGAAGATGCGGCTGGGGAGCAGGCCGTTCATCGGCCGGTCGCCCGCGATGATGCCGAGCGGATAGTCGACCGCGCCCAGCGCCGCCAGCGTGGCCGCGTCGCGGCGGGTGCGCAGCAGCGCGCCGGCCTGGTTCAGGATCAGCGGATGGAGGCGCAGGCGGTAGAGAAGGTCGGCAATCTCGCTGCCGCCATTGGGCGTGCCGAGCATGACCACGCGGCCCAGATGGTCGGGACGATGGCGCGAGAGCCAGGCGCGCAGCATGAGGCCGCCCATCGAATGGCCGACGCAATGCACGGTCTGGGCGGCGTAGGCCGGGCTGGCGATGATGCGGGCGTGGAGATGATCGATGACGCGGGCCAGCGGCCAGCGCCAGCTGGGATAGCCGATATTGGCGACGTCATACCCCGCCCCGCGCAGCCGCCGGGCAAGCAGCGCGGTCTGCACCTGATGCCCGCCAAAGCCGTGGAGAAGGATGACGGATTCATTCATTTTCTTCGAGTGGCTCATATTCCCCGGTCTCGAAGTTGCGCAGCCATGCCGATCCGATCGGGCTGTCGATCAGGTGCAGCCAGCTATCGTCCGCGTTCAGCACCTTGCCGATCGCGATGTAATCGGCCTTGCGGGCGTCTAGCTGTTCATCGCTGAGGTCGCGATAATCACCCCTGATCCGCCATCCGCTGTCGGGATCGGAATCGCCTTCCTCCGTCATGTCGGGCTGTTCGCGATAGAGGTAATAGACCGGCACATTATCATCGAGCACGCAGCGGTCGACCATGCAGCGGTCCCAATAGGCGCGCCTTGGCGGTTCTGCCGGACCTTGCCTGTCGCCGTCGTAGATGAGGTCGATGATGTGGAAGGACTGGAATGCGAGCATGCTACCTTTGCGCAGTTGCGGCATGTCGGACGGCGTATTCGCCAATATGCCGGTCCAGCCGTCCGGCGCGATGCTTTTTACTTCCACCCACATGCGTTCGGCATCCCATTCGCGACCGGGCGGATGGCTGCGGATCACCAGCTTGACCAGATCATCAGGTCGCAAGGCGTCGATCCGTTCGGCCGAGGGCAGGAAATAGGTGTAAGGCGCGCCGGCCTGGATCGGGCGTGGATCGTCAATCGACCAGGAGCCGCAGAGACGACGACGGAGGTTATGGAGACGATCATTGAGGCGCATGATCGATTGATAGCGAGGCGCGCGGTGCGCGCCTACCCACCCCCGGCCCCTCCCTGAAAGGGAGGGGGAACAGGAGGGGCGCCCGCAAACAAAAAGGGCAACCCAAGCGGGTCGCCCTTTTTGTTTTAAGCTCCAAAGCCGCTTATTTCGTGCCTTCCGGCGCCTTGGCCTTGCCGCCCTTCTTGCCGCCCTTCTTGGGCGCGGCGGGGGTGATCTGGAAGGCCAGGGCCTCATCCTTCATATGGACATGGACCTCGCCGCCATGGACCAGCTTGCCGAACAGCAGTTCCTCGGCCAGCGGCTGCTTGATCTTTTCCTGCATCAGGCGGCCCATCGGGCGGGCACCATAGAGCTTGTCATAGCCCTTCTTGGTGAGCCAGGCCTTGGCATCCTCGTCCAGGGTGATGTGGACGTCGCGGTCGGCCAGTTGCAGTTCCAGTTGCAGCACGAACTTGTCGATGACGCGGGCGACGATTTCCGGCGGCAGATAGCCGAACGGCACGATCGCATCGAGGCGGTTGCGGAATTCGGGGGTGAAGAGCTTCTTCACCGCGTCTTCCTGCACATCCTCGCGGGTCAGTTCGCCAAAGCCGATCGATTCCTTCGCCATGTCCGACGCACCGGCATTGGTGGTCATGATGAGGATGGTGTTGCGGAAATCGACGGTCTTGCCGTGGTGATCGGTCAGGCGGCCATTGTCCATCACCTGCAGCAGGATGTTGAACAGGTCGGGATGCGCCTTCTCGATCTCGTCGAGCAGCAGGACGCTGTGCGGCTGCTGGTCGACGGCATCGGTCAAGAGGCCACCCTGGTCATAGCCGACATAGCCCGGAGGGGCGCCGATCAGGCGGCTGACCGAATGGCGTTCCATATATTCCGACATGTCGAACCGCTGCAGCGGGATGCCGAGCAGGGTCGCGAGCTGGCGCGCCACCTCCGTCTTGCCGACACCGGTCGGGCCGGAGAAGAGATAGTTGCCGATCGGCTTGTCGGGGTCGCGCAGGCCCGCACGCGACAGCTTGATCGCGGACGACAGTACCTCGATCGCCTGATCCTGGCCGAAGACGACCCGTTTCAGATCGGTGGTCAGCGATTCCAGCACGCTCTTGTCGTCCGACGACACGGTCTTGGGCGGGATGCGCGCCATGGTGGCGATGACCGCCTCGATCTCCTTGGGGGTGATCGTCTTCTTGCGCTTGGAGGGCACCACCAGCATCTGCATCGCGCCGACTTCGTCGATCACGTCGATCGCCTTGTCGGGCAGCTTGCGGTCGTTGATGTAGCGGGCCGACAGCTCGACCGCCGCCTTGATCGCGTCCGGCGTATATTTGACGTGATGATGTTCCTCGAACGCGGTGCGCAGGCCGGTCAGGATCTTGATCGTATCCTCGACCGAAGGCTCGTTCACGTCGATTTTCTGGAAGCGCCGCAGCAGCGCGCGGTCCTTCTCGAAATGATTGCGGAATTCCTTGTAGGTGGTCGAACCGATGCAGCGGATCGTCCCGCCCGACAGGGCCGGCTTCAACAGGTTCGAGGCATCCATCGCGCCGCCGCTGGTCGCGCCGGCACCGATCACGGTGTGAATCTCGTCGATGAAGAGCACCGCATGCGGCATCTTCTCCAGTTCGGTGACGACCGCCTTCAGGCGCTCTTCAAAGTCGCCGCGATAGCGGGTGCCGGCCAGCAGCGCGCCCATGTCGAGCGAATAGATGACCGCTTCCTTGAGCACGTCGGGCACTTCGCCCTCGACGATCTTGCGCGCCAGGCCTTCCGCGATCGCGGTCTTGCCGACGCCCGGATCACCGACATAGAGCGGGTTGTTCTTCGAACGGCGGCACAGGATCTGGATGGTGCGATCCACTTCCGACGACCGGCCGATCAGCGGATCGACCTTGCCGCGTTCCGCCTTCTCGTTGAGGTTGACGGTGAACTGCTCCAAGGCACTGTCCTTCTTGCCCTTGCCGTCCTGCACCTTCTTTTCCTCCTCGGCTGCCCCCTTGGTCTCCTGACGCTCGGGCGTGGGCGTGCCCTTGCCGACGCCGTGGCTGATGTAGCTGACGGCATCGAGGCGGCTCATGTCCTGCTGCTGCAGGAAATAGACGGCATAGGATTCGCGTTCGGAGAAGAGCGCGACGAGGACATTTGCGCCCGTCACCTCATCCTTGCCGGACGACTGGACATGGAGGATGGCGCGCTGGACGACGCGCTGGAAGCCGCTGGTGGGCGAGGGGTCGCTGGCGCCCTCCACCTTCAGGCTGTCAAGTTCGGTGTCGAGATACTGGGTGACGGCATCGGCCAGTTCGCCCAGTTCCACGCCGCACGCCTGCATCACCTTCGACGCATGTTCATCGTCGATCAGCGCGAGAAGCAGATGCTCCAGCGTCGCATATTCATGCTTGCGCTCCGACGCATGGGTCAGCGCATTGTGCAGGGTGGTTTCAAGGGCGGCTGCGAAAGATGGCATGTCTTTTCTACTCCTGGCCCCGGTTAGGGGCTGACTTGAACCTTATGTCGGCATTGCTCGACGACGGTTCAAGGGAGAGGCCCTGACCGCCGGAATTGCCAGACTGCCCATGCCCGGTGGAGCCCATGGTCGGGCCGTCAGGGGCTAGGCGCGGGTTCATCGCTTGAATAACGCCTCGGCAGTTGCCTTATGGTTAACGGCGCTTTCAATTTTTGTTCGAGTGCGGGTGATTTCGGTTTCCAGCGCCCTGATGCGCGCTTCCAGTTCCGCAACGGACAGGGGACCCAGATCCTGTCGGAGCAGTTGGGCCAGCGGATCATCGGCCTTTCTCGGCAGATCATTGTCCATGTCCATAAAGGGTAATGTTGACCCTGTAGGCTAGTCTGTCAATAAGAAGCGAAGCTCCGTCCGTCGATTTTGGGTGCGGCGCAATATCTCTGGCCCGGGGGGGCACATATGATCCTCGACAGTTTCACGATTCCATCGCAGATGACGGCCATCGGCATCCCGGTGCCGGGCGGTCCCGACGCTCTGGTGCCCGAACAGCGGCCGGTGCCGGTGCCCGGCGAGGATGAGGTGCTGATCCGCGTCGCCGCCGCCGGCGTCAACCGGCCCGACGTGCTGCAGCGGCAGGGCAAATATCCGCCGCCGCCCGGCGCGTCCGACATTCCCGGACTCGAGGTGGCGGGCACGATCGTCGCCGCCGGCCGGTCCGCCGACATGCTGGTGGGCCAGCGCGTCTGTGCGCTGCTGCCGGGCGGGGGCTATGCCGAATATGCGATTGCGCCTGCCGGCCAGTGCCTGCCGGTGCCCGCGGACTATGATCTGGTCGAGGCGGCGGCGCTGCCCGAAACCCTGTTCACCGTGTGGACCAACCTGTTCGAGCGCGCCTATGTGGTTGGCGGCGACCGGGTGCTGGTTCATGGCGGCACCAGCGGCATCGGCACCATGGCGATCTCGCTCTGCCGCCTGTTCGACATAGAGATCATCGTTACCTGCGGCAGCGACGACAAATGCGCGCAGGCGCTCGAATGGGGCGCTTCCCATGCGATCAATTACAAGAGCCAGGACTATGTCGCCGAGGTGAAGCGCATCACCGGCGGGCAGGGGGTGCAGGCGGTGCTCGACATGGTCGGCGGCGACTATGTCCCGCGCAACATCGAATGCATGGCCGAAGATGGCCGCCATGTGTCGATCGCGGTGCTGGGCGGTGCCAAGACCAGCATCTTCCTGCCGACGGTGATGTCCAGGCGCCTGACCCTGACCGGATCGACGCTGCGGCCGCGCTCCTCGGGCTTCAAGAGCCTGGTTGCGGACGAGATCATGCGCACCGTCTGGCCCTTCGTCGAACAGGGCAAGCTGCGCCCGGCGATGGACCAGCGCTTTGCCCTCGCTGACGCGGCCAAGGCCCATGCCCGCATGGATGCGGGCGAACATTTCGGGAAGATCGTGCTGACGGTGTGAGGATAGTTTAGTGCAGAACCGTTATGCCGCTGACGTCGGCGATTATGTGAAGCTGTCGATGTTGCGTCGATTGGCGCCAGGGTTGAAACTGGGTGTTCTGTGGTGGCTATACCCTGATGAAGCCCATAATGCGGATGGTAAGCACATAGCCTATTTGGATCGACCACAGATATGGCGCGCCATTGATCCGGTGTTGTTTGATAAGTTGAAGCTTATTGTTCAGCGCAACGATCGTAGTGTGGATGCTTTGGAGCGGGCCGGACTGATTGACGGTGCTGTCTATCACAACGCGATGCTTCCTGCTGGCGATGCAAAATCCAGACGCGCCTTGCGAGCATCTTGGTTCGCGCGAGCCGCCGAGTTTGTGGATGGTTGCGATCTTATATTTGTAGATCCCGACAACGGCCTTGAACCAGCGACCTATAGTGTCGGATCTGCCAAGGCCGGTAAAAGTGTGGCTTTGGCAGAATTAAAGGCGTTGCAACGAGATGGTCGGACCATTGTGGTCTATCACCATCATACAAGGATGGCAGGCGGCAACATCGTGGAGTTGATGCACTGGGGTGAGCGCCTCGCGGAATTGGGTTTTAAGGTTGATGCGCTCAGGTCGGCAGTGGGAACTGCGCGAGCATTTTTCCTTTTAGACGCCACTCCTGAATTGCGGCAGCGAGCTACTGAGTTCGCGCGGCATTGGGGAGGGAAAGTCACTTGGCACCCTGCATTGGATGGTCGAAGGTCGTAGCATTTCCGTCATATTCGGTGCGGAGTTGTAACAGAGCGGCGCTAGGGATTCGGCCTCAAGGACAACAGCCCTTGAGGACGTAGACATGGACGCCATCACGCGCTTGCCCTTCCTGAGCGAACTGGAAGAGGGGGCTGACGACCGCTTCCACATCCCCGAGCGGGAAGGGGCGCGTCGCCGCTATCGCACCATCTGGATTTCGGACATCCATCTGGGCACGCGCGGCTGCAACGCGACGATGCTGATCGATTTTCTGGACAGCGTCGACAGCGACACCATCTATCTGGTCGGCGACATCATCGACGGCTGGCGGCTCAAGAAGCGCTTCTACTGGCCGGCCGCGCATAATGACGTGCTGTGGCGGATCATGAAGCGGGCCAAGCGCGGCACCCGTGTCGTCTATATCCCCGGCAATCATGACGAGATGTTCCGTCAGTTCACCGGCATGAATTTCGGCGGGGTCGAGATCCGTCGCAAGGCGATCCACGAGACCGCCGACGGGCGCAAGCTGCTGGTGCTGCATGGCGACGAGTTCGACACGATCATGCTGGCGCATCGCTGGCTCGCCTTCGTGGGGGACGCGGCCTACACGACGCTGATGCGCCTCAACGTGGTGGTCAACGCGGTGCGCCGGCGCATGGGCCTGCCTTATTGGTCACTGTCCAAGATGGCCAAGCACAAGGTCAAGAATGCCGTGTCCTTCATCTCCCGCTTCGAGGAAGTGGTGGCGCATGAAGCCGGCGCGCGCGGCGTCGACGGCGTGGTGTGCGGCCATATCCACAATGCCGAGATGCGCGAGATCGAGGGCATCGAATATTATAATGATGGCGACTGGGTGGAGGGCTGCACCGCGCTGGTCGAACATGCCAGCGGCGCGATGGAGGTGCTGCACTGGGCCGACGAGATCGCCAAGCGCGGCGAAAAGACGCCGGCGCTGATGGCGGCCTGACGCGGAGAGGGGCCATGCGGATCGCGATCGTCACCGACGCCTGGACGCCGCAGGTCAATGGCGTGGTGCGCACGCTGCAGACGATCCAGGCCGAGCTGGAGCATATGGGCCATGAGGTGAAGGTGATCTCGCCCGATCTCTATGGCTCCATTCCCTGTCCGACCTATCCGGAAATCCGGCTGGCGCTGGTGCGATCGGGCGTGGTGGGGCAGGCGATCGCCGCCTTTCGTCCCGATGCCGTCCATCTGGCGACCGAAGGGCCTCTCTGCTTTGCCGCCCGCCGCTGGTGCCTGCGCGGCAATGTGCCCTTCACCACCGCCTATCACACCCATTTCCCCGATTATGTGTCGCAGCGCACCGGCCTGCCGGCGGGCTGGTTCTGGCGCTATATTCGCTGGTTCCATGGGCCGGCGCAGGCGGTGCTGGTGTCGACCCGGTCGGTGCGGCAGCAATTGCGTGCCCATGGCGTCGCCAATGTCCGCAAATGGGGCAGGGGCGTGGACCTCAAGACCTTTGCCGGCGGTGTCGCCCCCTCGGCCCTGCTGGCGGACCTGCCGCGCCCGATCCAGCTCTATGTCGGCCGGGTTGCGGTCGAGAAGAATCTCGAAGCCTTTCTGGCGAGCGAGCATCCCGGAACCAAGCTGATCGTCGGCGACGGCCCGGCACGCGGGGCGCTGGAACGGGCCTATCCCGATGCCCGTTTCCTGGGTGCGCAGTTCGGTGCCGATCTGGCGGCGATCTATGTCGGCGCGGACGTGTTCGTCTTTCCCAGCCGCACCGACACGTTCGGGCTGGTGATGATCGAGGCGCTGGCCGCCGGCACGCCGGTCGCAGCCTATCCGGTCACCGGGCCGATCGATATTGTCACGCCGGAAACCGGCGCGCTGTCGGAGCGGCTGGAGGATGCCATCGCCGCCGCGCTGCTGTGCGATCGGGCTGCCTGTGCCGCCTATGGCCGCAGCTTCAGCTGGGAACGCAGCGCGCAGGAATTCCTGGCCGGATTGCATCCGATCGATCCGGTGGTGATGGACAGCGCCGCCTGACGCTTTTCCTTGCCGCACGCCCCGCGATGCTCTATCCCTGACATGTCGTGGCCGCCCTGCTTGGGCGGCCCTTATCGTTTTTAGAGCCGGAGAAGACCCCGTGTCCCAGCCCCTCATGCCCCATGCGACCGCCAGCTGGCTGGTCGACAATAGCGCTCTGAGCTTTGACCAGATCGCGGAATTTTGCGGGCTCCACATCCTGGAAGTCCAGGCCATCGCCGATGACACTGCCGGCATCAAATATACCGGCCGCGATCCGGTGCGCGCCCATGAAATCACCATGGACGAAATCCACAAGGGCGAGAGCAATCCCGACTACAAGCTCAAGATGCTGAAGGGCCCCGAGCCGGTCCGCCGCACCAAGGGGCCGCGCTACACCCCGGTCAGCAAGCGCCAGGACAAGCCCGATGGCATCGCCTGGATCCTGCGCAACCATCCGGAGATTTCGGACGGCGCGATCGGCAAGCTGATCGGCACCACCCGCACCACCATCGCCGCGATCCGCGATCGCAGCCACTGGAACATCAGCAACATCACGCCCAAGGATCCGGTGACGCTGGGCCTGTGCTCGCAGCGCGAACTGGATGCGCTGGTCAGCAAGGCGGCGAAGAAGGCCGGCATCGAGATGCCGACCGATTCGCGTCTGAATGGCGATCGCGAGGCGCTGATCGAGGAACTGCGCCGCGAGCGCGAGGACAATGCGCGCCGCATCGAGCAGGCGCTCAAGAACGAGTCCGAGCTGATTTCGGGCGCCGCGACGATCCTCGATCCGTTCAGCAGCAACAAGGGCGAGGTCTGAAGACGTAGCGTCATCCGACGCTCTTTCTGACCCGCTGCAATGCAGCATTTTCAAGGGCCGCGCCGGCTTTCCGGCGCGGCCTTTTTGCTACAATCCAGACACAGGTTGACGCTTGCGTAAAGCGCTCGGGCCACTTACACTTCTGTAAATGGAGAGCAGAGAAAAGATCTGGCGCGAGCATTATCAGCACCCTACGCCGTGGGAGCAGACGTTCCCGCCGATGTCGATGGGGGACATGGTAACGCAGAGCGCCACCGCCCACCCGCAGGCCCACATGATCGACTTCATGGGGCGCAAGTTCAGCTATGGCGCGATGATGGACGACATCAGGCGCATCGCCTGTGGTTTGCAGGCCATGGGCGTGAAGAAGGGGGACCGGGTCGGTCTCTACCTGCCCAACACCCCCCATTATGTCGCGGCCTATTATGGCGCGCTGCTGGCTGGCGCGATCGTCGTCAACTTCTCCCCCCTCTACACAGCCGCCGAACTGGAGCATCAGGTCGAGGATAGCGGCACCAAGATCCTGTTCACCCTGTCGGCCAAGGCACTGCTGCCGACCGCGCTCAAGGTGCTGGACAATAGCAGCCTCGAAAAGCTGGTGGTCGGTTCGATCGCCGAGGTGCTGCCGACCGCCAAGAGCATCCTCTTCCGCCTGTTCAAGCGCGGCGAGACGACGCCGCTGCCGCATGATCCGCGCGTCATCCGCTATGACCGGCTGATCGCCAATTCCGGCGAATGCATCGTGGCCGACATCGATCCGGTCAACGACGTCGCGCTGCTGCAATATACCGGCGGCACCACCGGCACGCCCAAGGGCGCGATGCTGACCCACCAGAATCTGACCGCCAACGCGCGCCAGGCGCAGGGGATCGACCCGCATGCGGGCGAGGGCGACGACCGCATCATCGCGGTGCTGCCCTTCTTCCACGTCTTCGCCAATACCTGCACGCTGAACCGGACCGTGATGAATGGTGGCGAGATGGTGATGCTGCCCCGGTTCGAGGCGGTGCAGGTGCTCTCGGCCGTCCAGCGGACCAAGGCGACGTCGCTGCCCGGCGTGCCGACCATGTATCAGGCGCTGCTCGATCATCCGGCCCTGCCGAACATCGATTTCTCGTCGCTGCGCACCTGCATCTCGGGCGGCGCGCCGCTGCCGATGGAGGTGAAGCAGAAGTTCGAGGCGGTGACCGGCGCGCGCCTGATCGAGGGCTATGGCCTCACCGAAACCAGCCCGATCGTCTGCGCCAACCCCTATGAGGGGTTGAACAAGACCGGCACCGTCGGCCAGCCCGTGCCGGGCACCCGCGTCAAGATCGTCAGCCGCGAGGATCCGACCCAGCCCCCGCCAGAAGGCGAGCCGGGCGAACTGATGTTCGCTGGTCCGCAGATCATGAAGGGCTATTGGAACCGGCCGGATGCGGATGCGCAGGTGTTCGTGGGCGAGTTCCTGCGCACGGGTGACGTTGGCGAGGTTGATGACGACGGCTATGTGCGGATCGTCGATCGGCTCAAGGACATGATCGCCGTCGGTGGCTTCAAGGTCTTCCCGAGCCAGGTGGAATCGGTCCTCTATCATCATGAATCGGTGAAGGAAGCGCTGGTGATCGGCGTGCCCGATCGCTATCGCGGCGAACAGCCCAAGGCGTTCGTGACCCTGAACGAAGGCGCGACGATCGACGGGCCGGGGCTCAAGGACTGGCTGAACCCGCAACTGGGCAAGCATGAGCGGGTCTGCGAGGTCGAGGTGCGGGCCAGCCTGCCCAAGACTCTGGTCGGCAAGCTGTCGCGCAAGGAACTGGTCGCCGAAGAACGGGCCAAGGCCGAACAGGCGATGGCCCAGAATGCGGCGCAGACTGGAACCGCGGCCTGATTGCTCCTATCTAGCGCACCAAAGCTGGATAAGGATTATCGATATATGGCGCAGGAAATCGCAACGCTGGCTGGTGGCTGCTTCTGGTGTACGGAAGCAGTCTACCAGACGCTCAAGGGCGTGGAATCGGTCCAGAGCGGCTATATCGGCGGGACCAAGGTCGATCCGACCTATGAGGAGGTCTGCACCGGCAATACCGGCCATGCCGAAGCGATCCGCATCGCCTTCGACCCGGCCGTCATCAGCTATGCCGACCTGCTCGACATCTTCTTCGCCACCCACAATCCGACGACGCTGAACCGCCAGGGCAACGACATCGGGACGCAGTATCGCTCGGCGATCTTCCCCCATTCGGCCGAGCAGCAGGCCGAGGCGCTGGCCGGCATCGCGCGGGCGCAGGTGGACCAGGTCGATCCGGTCGTGACCGCGATCGAGGCGGACGCCCCCTGGTATCCGGCCGAGGATTATCACCAGAAATATTGGGAGCGGGTCGGCGACCAGAATCCCTATTGCATGGCGGTGATCCCGCCCAAGCTGGCCAAGCTGCGCAAGGGTTTTGCTGCGCGCATCGAGGAATAAGCCTCGGCCTGGCCGATTTCCCGACGGCTCGTCCCGTTTCGCCGCGTTCTTAGCCTATGGTTAATGTCGACCATGGCAGATGCAGCGCAACGGACGAGTCGGGGGACTTTGAGAATGACCAGGATGATCATGCTGCTGGCGCCGGCGATGCAGTTGATGCTGCCGGGTTGCATCGCCAGGACGG
This sequence comes from Sphingobium sp. L-44, assembly GCF_056859495.1. NCBI lineage: Bacteria > Pseudomonadati > Pseudomonadota > Alphaproteobacteria > Sphingomonadales > Sphingobiaceae > Sphingobium > Sphingobium sp. L-44. Next base: position 25,724 of record NZ_JBSXOQ010000121.1, read on the forward strand.
CGGTGGATATCGTGACCCTGCCGGTTCGCGCAGGTGCGCAGGCGGCGGACTGGGCGACGACCAGCCAGGACGAGGCCGACCGCAACTATGGCCGCAAGATGCGCAAGCAGGAGGCCGAGGAAGGCAAGGCGCGCAAGAAGGCCGACGAACAGCGCCGCCGCGAATGCCGCAAGGCCGGCTACGACAATTGCGGCTGAGCCCCGAAATTCGTCAGATCGACCGGTCAGGCCGCGGCGCGACGTAACCGGTCGTTGATGGCGGTGCCGATCCCCTCGTCGGGGATGGGCGCGACCGCGATCCGCTCCTGGGTGCTGGCATCGGCGACGTGCAGCGCGGCGAACAGATTGGCCGCTGCCTCGCGCAGATCCGCGTCGACGCTCAGGTTCAGATGGCAGGGCATCAGCCCGAAGCCGATCAGATATTCATCTTTCTCCGCCCGCAGCGCGTTGAGCCGCACCGGCTTCGACGGCGCATAATGGCTTTCGAGCTGGCCGGGCGCCTCGATCTTCGCATTGTCCTTCCCCGTGATGACCGGCAGGCCGCTGGCCTCCTCCAGCATCGCGGCCGTGACTGGGCCGGGGCGCAGCAGGCGGATGCGGTCCGCTTCGGGTGCGGCAATGGTCGATTCCAGCCCTTCGCTGGTCGGGCCTTCGTCCAGGATCATGCGGATCTTGCCGTTGAGGCTCGCCAGCACATGCTCGGCCCGGCTGGGGCTGATCGATCCGCTGCGATTGGCCGAAGGCGCCGCCAGCGGCCTACCGCTCTCGCGGATCAGCGCGCGCATCGCCGGATGGGCGGGCAGGCGCAGCGCCACGGTCGGCAGGCCGGCCATCACCAGCGGCGACAGGCCGCTATCGGCCCGCACCGGCAGCACCATGGTCAGCGCCCCCGGCCAGAAGCGGGCGGCAAGCTGCTCGGCCTGGGGCGAAAAATCGGCCAGCCGCCGCGCCATCTCCATGTCGGCGACATGGACGATCAGCGGGTTGAAGCTGGGCCGCCCCTTGGCGCTGTAGATGCCCGCGACCGCCTGGGAATCGGTGGCATCGGCCGCCAGGCCATAGACGGTTTCGGTGGGAACGGCGACGGGCTCGCCGGCGCGGATCAGCAAGGCTGCCTCGCGAAGCGCTTCCGCGCCATAGCGGCAGACCCTGGTGGAAAAGGCTGGATTTGGGATAGTCACGACCCCCGCGATATAGACCCCGGAACGCTGCAGTAAAAGGCCATTGCGACAGTGACATGACATTGTTGGCAAAGCTTGCCGCAACGGCGTGGCCCGGCTAATCCGGCGCCATGAACGACGCCCTGCTGACCCGTATCGCCGAAGCGCTCGAACGGCTCGCGCCGCCGCCGGCTTCCTCTGCCGACCTTGCGGCTGCTCCCGCCTATGTGTGGGACGGGGTGGCGATCCGCGCTGTGGATGCGTTCGACCCGGTGGATTATGACCTGCTGACCGGCATCGATGCGCAAAAGAGCGCGCTGCTGGACAATAGCCGTCGCCATGCCGCCGGCCATGCCGCGCATGACGTGCTGCTGTGGGGGGCGCGGGGGACCGGCAAGTCGGCGACCGTGGCTTCGGTGGTCGGCAAGCTTCAGGCGGAAGGGCAGGACATCGCCCTGCTGCAATGCGCGATCGATGAACTGGCCAGCCTGCCGGCGCTCTTCACCCTGCTGCGCAGCACGACCCGGCCCTTCATCCTGTTCCTCGACGATCTGGGCTTTGACGAAGGCGTGGGGGATGCCCGTGCGCTGCGCTCGCTGCTCCAGGGCGGCACCGCCGCGCGTCCGGCCAATGTCCGCCTCTATGTGACGTCCAACCGCCGCCATATCGTGCCGCGCAACCTGTCGGAACAGGATGATCCGATCAATCCGCGCGACGTGGTCGATGACAAGATGGCGCTGTCGGACCGGTTCGGCCTCAGCCTGGGCTTCCATGCGCTCGATCAGGACGCCTATGTCGCCATTGTCGAGGGCTATGCCCAGGCGCTGGGACTCAGCGTCGAGCCGCTCGACGCGATCCAGTGGGCAACCCAGCGCGGCAGCCGCTCGGGCCGCGTCGCCTGGCAATATGTGGTCGAACTCGCCGGCCGCCACGGCCTCTCGGTCTGATTCTCAGTCGCTGTCCTTTTCGGCCAGGCTCAGAAATTCGTCGACCAGTCGGTCCAGTTCCTTGCGGCAACGCGGCGGATCGACGGCGGTGTCGCACAGCGGCGCGGCATCCGCCATCGTCTTGATGACGCGGGCCAGGCTCAGCGTGTCGCTGTGACGTTGTCGATGGGCGAGCGCGGCGAAGGTGTTGAAATACATTTCCGCCAGCCGTCGGTCATGCTCCAGGTCATAGCCTTGTCGTCGGTCCGGCTGGCCCAGCGCTTCCATGCGCAAGTGATGAAGGGATCGCCGCGCGCTGTCCGCCCGCAGCTGATATAGCTCCGCCGGTTCGATCGGTTTCATCTTGGACGCCTGTCGCATGAAGCATCAGCGCGCGAACGGGGCAATATATCCCGGCTGTCGCCCGGCCGAAATTAAGCGTCTGGTCTTGCGAACAAGTTTTTTCGACGCATCGGCCGGGCGCCCAAGATTATTGTGCGCGGGTCACCCGCCAGACGACACCGCCGACATCGTCCGCCACCAGCAGTGCGCCCTTGGCGTCCACGGTCACGTCGACCGGGCGGCCACGCGCCGCGCCCTGTGCGTCGAGGAATCCGGTCAGCACGTCGGTCGGCTTGGCCTTGCCGACTTCGCCATTATCCTCGAACGGAATGAACACGACCTTGTAGCCGGCGGCCGGCTTGCGGTTCCAGCTGCCATGCAGGCCGACAAAGGCGCCATTGCCATAGGCGGCGCCAAGCTGCACATCCTTGGAGAAACTGAGGCCCAGCGGCGCGACATGATTGCCCAGCGCATAGTCGGGGCGCTTGGTATATTCGCGGATTTCCGGCCGCTGCGGCTGGACCCGGCGGTCCTCATAGCCGCCCCAGTAATTCCACGGCCAGCCATAGAAGGCACCGAATTCGACGCGGGTCAGATAGTCGGGGACCAGGTCGCCGCCCAGCATGTCGCGCTCATTGACCACGCCCCACAGCACGCCGCTCTTGGGTTCGAACGCCAGGCCGACCGGATTGCGCAGGCCCGACGCATAGATGCGATAGTCGCCGGTCTTGGGATTGACCTCCAGCACGGCGGCGCGGTTCGCTTCGCTTTCCAGGCCATTTTCGCCGATGTTGCTGTTCGATCCGACGCCGACATAGAGCAGCCCGTTGGGGCCGACGGTCAGGCTGCGGGTCCAGTGCATGTTCGGCGCCTGGGCGGGCAGGTTCAGGATCTTGCGCCCCTTGTCGCTGATCTTGGTCTCGCCTTCCTTATAAGGGAAGGCCATCAGCGCATTGGTGTTGGAGACATAGAGGGTGTCGCCGATCAGCGCCATGCCATAGGGCGAATAGAGGCCGCTCAGGAACACCGTCTTGGTGTCCGCCTTGCCATCGCCATCGGTGTCGCGCAGCAGGCTGATGCGGTCGGGCGAGGGGACGCCGGCGCCGGCCTTGTTCATCAGGAAATTCATCACGCGGCTGACGATGCCGGTCTGCGGGCGGGGCTGGCTGTTGGTCTCGGCCGTCAATATGTCGCCATTGGGCAGGCGCAGCAGCGATCGCGGATGGCTCAGCCCCTCGGCAAAGCGCTCGACCACCAGACCCTTGGCCGCGACCGGCTTCTCTCCAGCCTTCCACGGCTTGACCTCGGCGATGTTAACGGTCGGGAAAAACTCGTTGCGCGGCGTGGTGAAGCGCGGTTCCCGGCCGACATCGGCGCCGGCCGGCAACTGGGCCGTGTCGCCCTGCGCGAAGTAGAGGAAGGCGCCGCCGGCAATGACCAGCGCGACGAGGGGGATGGCGATGAAATGCTTCTTCATGTCGCCACATCTATGCGGCGATGCGGCGCCCGGCAAGGCGCTCCGTATCGCGGGTGGTTAGTTAAGCTTTTCGTTCGCGCAGCCACAGCAGCAGGGCGATCAGGATGCCGGCCCCGGTGCCGACGAGCAGGCCGATGCTGGGTTGGCCCAGCAGGCCGCCGCCGATCGCCCCGGCCATGATCAGCAATGCGATGATGGCGCCCGCGCCGGTCGGATTCTTCGCCTTGTTCATGGCTCATCCTTGCCATGGCCCGCCGCCCATGGCCAGTCGCTTGTCGCCCGCGTCTCCCCTGTCCCGGATCGGAACGGCCGGCGTCCCGAAATGGCGCGCCTGTCCCGCTGCGGGACTTGGCTAACTGCCTGTTCACCCTCGTCATCGGCCTGCTGCGCCAAAGCGCCAAACTGGCATGGGGGTTGATAGGGGAGGGGAAAGGGCGCGCAAAAATCGGGGGTCGCATGCACATGCCATATCTTTCGGATCGAAAGAGCTATGAGGATGCAACGGAACTGATCGCGACCTTCGGCGCCAATGCCGGCTATGAGGCGGCGGCGCGGGCCGATCGCAGCCGCGACCTCGGCAACCACATCCATTTCTGCCACTGGCGCCAGATCGAGCGGCTGATCGTGCTGCTCGCTCATCACCAGCCGCTCGGCACGATCCACTGATCTTCTGAACGCAAAAGGGCCGGAGCGTCATGGAACGCGCCGGCCCTTTTTGCTGTCTGGCTGAAGGCGCTTTAGAGCCGCAGGCCGGCAGTTTCCGGCAGGCCGGCCAGGATATTGAGATTCTGCACGGCGGCGCCCGCCGCCCCCTTGCCCAGATTGTCGAGCGTTGCGACCAGGCGGGCCTGTCCGCTCTGCGCATTGCCGAACACCGACAGCGATAGGCGGTCGGTCGCGCCGACATGCTCGACCTCAATCTGTGCCATGGCTTCGCTGTCGGCCAGCGGTGTCACGCTGACGATCGGCGATCCTGCATAGGCGGCGGCCAGCGCGGCATGGATGTCCACCGGGGATGGCGTGCCGGGCATGGCGCGCAGTTGCAACGGCACTTCCACCAGCATGCCGCGATAGGCATTGGCGACGGCCGGCGCGAACAGCGGCGGATGGGCCAGGCCCGAATAGCGGGTCATTTCCGGCACATGCTTGTGCGCCAGGCTCAGGCCATAGGCGCGGAAGGCAGTCGGGGCGCCCTCGGCGCCCTCATATTCGGCGATCATCGCCTTGCCGCCACCCGAATAGCCCGACGCGCCCGATACCGTCACCGGCCAGTCGGCCGGCAGCAGGCCGGCCAGTACCAGCGGACGGACCAGGCCCAGGAAGCCGGTCGGCCAGCAGCCGGGATTGGCGACGAAGCGGCTGTTGGCCAGTCGCTCGCGATGGCCCGGCTCCAGTTCGGGGAAGCCATAGGTCCAGCCGTCGGCGACGCGGTGCGCGGTCGATGCGTCGATCACGCGGGTGCGGTCATTGTCGATCATCGACACGGATTCGCGCGCGGCATCGTCGGGCAGGCACAGGATCACGATATCGGCCGCGTTCAGCGCGTCGCGCCGGGCCGCCATGTTGCGGCGATCCTTTTCATCGACCGTGATCAGCGACAGTTCGGGCCGGTCGGCCAGCCGATCGGCAATCTCGATGCCGGTGGTGCCATGGCCGCCGTCGATGAAGATCTTCGTCGTCATGGGGCAATCCTCCGCCGCGCGATGATCGGCTGTTCATGGTCGGGCGCCAGCCGGGCGACGACATCGGCCAGTGGCTCGACCACCACGGCCATCCAATGGGCGTTGGCGTGCAGCATATGGGTGGCGTCGGTCATGATCCCGACATGGCCGGGGAAGAAGACCAGGTCGCCGCGCTGCAACGGCGCGCTCGCCTCGATCGGCGCGCCAATGCCCTCGCATTGCAGGTCGGTGTCGCGTGGCACGGCGATGCCGCATTCGCCCAGCGCAACCTGCACCAGCCCCGAACAGTCGATGCCGCGATGGCCACGGCCGCCCCAGACATAGGGCTGGCCCAGATAGCGCTGCGCCACCGCGACCCAGTCGCTTTCCCGCGAGTCGAGCGGGGCGGCATGGCGGCCATGGATGAAGCCGTCGCCGGTCGCGAGGAAGCTGTCCTCGGCCTCGCCGCCGAAGCGGGCGCCCAGCGGCCAGTGATCGGCGATCGGCGCCTTGATGTCGGCGCGGCTGAACAGCGGCGCGCTCTGGTTGACGATGCGGTGGCTGACCGCCTCCTTCACGTCCAGTGAGTCGCGGCGGATATAGCCGACATAGCCGTCATGCCCGCAAAAGCCCCAGGCCCAGTCGGTTGTGACGTCGAGCGCATGGAAGCTTTCGCCGCGCAGCAATTCGCTGACCGCCTCGGCATTGTGCGAGGGCTGGGACAGGATCGGCGCACCGGGCGCCACGCAGGTCAGTTCGACCGCGCGCGCATGATGGGCGGAAAAGAGCACGCCGGCGAGCGAGATGTCCGCAAGATCGCCACGCGCCGCATGGACGCGGTGGTCGAGCGCTACGGATCTGCCGTCCAGCTTGAACCGGGTTCTTTCAGGCGGTGCGTTCCGCGTGGTGTTGATCTGGCCTGTCATCGCGCGCGGTTCCTGCGATGAAATGGTGAAAGGCGTCAAGGAATTCCGCGCCCTTCGACGTGCGGGTGATGAAAATATTGCGCCGATCGGCCGCATCCCGCTCTCGTCGGAGATAGCCGAGCGCCGAAAGCTTGTTCAGCGCGCGGGTGATGACCGGCTTGGATACGTGCAACTGCTCGGCCAGGCCGCGCACGGTATGCGGGCCATCGCCGATATAGACGGTCAGCATCAGGGCCATCTGGCGGTTGGTGAGGTCGGGTTTCCCCGATCGCACATAATCCACCAGGGTCCGCATCCACTGGCTGAGCGGCTGTATGCCGGGACGGTCGATCTGGGCGGCCTGTTGCGGGGAAGCGAGCGCGTTCATGCCCCCCTAACGCATGATAGCCAATCCGGTTGCGTAACGGATCGCAGGATATTGCAGTTTGGCTATCGCGCGCCGTCATAGCGCTGCTGGAGCAGGCGGAAGACCGCGCGCAGGCCCAGCGCCTCGCCGCCCTTGGGCCGGCCAGGACGCGCCGCCGGTCGCCAGGCGAAGGTATCGAGATGGATCCAGGCCGTGCCTTCCGGCACGAAGCGCTGCAGGAACAGGGCGGCGGTCACCGCGCCGGCAAAACCGCCTTCGCCGGCATTGTTCATGTCGGCAATGTCGGACTTCAGCATGTCATAATAGCCGTCCCACAGCGGCAGGCGCCAGGTCGGGTCGTCGACCGCCGTGCCGGCCGCCGCGATGTCGCTCGCCAGCGCCTCGTCATTGGTGAACAGCGCCGGCAGGTCCGGGCCGACGGCGACGCGCGCCGCGCCGGTCAGGGTCGCGAAATCGACGATCAGCTCGGGCTTTTCCTCACCCGCGCGGGTCAGCGCGTCGCCCAGCACCAGCCGCCCCTCGGCGTCGGTATTGCCGATCTCCACGGTCAGCCCCTGCCGGCTGCGCAATATGTCGCCGGGGCGGAAGGCATTGCCGCTGATGGCATTTTCGGCGGTCGGCACCAGCAGGTGCAGCCGCACTGGCAGGCGCGCGCCGATGATCAGCCGGGCCAGCGCGATCGCATGGGCCGCGCCGCCCATATCCTTCTTCATCAGGCGCATGCCCGATGATGGCTTGATGTCGAGGCCGCCGCTGTCGAAGCAGATGCCCTTGCCGACCACGGCAATGCGCGGCGCACTGGGATCGCCCCAGCTCATTTCGATGAGGCGCGGGGCGAAGCTCTTGTCCGCCGCCTTGCCGACGGCATGGATCATCGGGAAACCCTGCTCCAGCGCATCGCCGCGCGTCACCTGCACCTCGCCGCCATGGGCCTGCGCCAGCTGGCGGACGGCATCTTCCAGATCCTGCGGCCCCATGTCGGCGGCCGGCGTGTTGACCAGATCGCGGACCAGCGCCACCGCCTCGGCCTGCTGCACGATCGCCTTGATCCGGGCGACGTCGCCGGTCAGCAGCACGCGCGGGCCGGCCGCGCCTTCATCCTTGCGATAGCGTTCGAACCGATATTGCGCCGTCAGCCAGCCCAGCGCCGCCGCGCCGGTGCCCCCCTCGGCCAGGCGATAGCTGCCCTCGGGCAGGCTTTCGGCCAATCTGGCCAGGCACCAGCTACCCAGCGCGTCGCGCTTGGCCACTCCGGCCACGACCGACCAGTCGCTCTGCCCCTCGCCGGGGATGATCGCATGCTCGTTCGGCTTGGCGTGGAATTTCTGGGCGCTGATCAGGGCGCGGACCCGCTCGGGCTGGGCGGTGAACCAGGCGTCCAGCTCGGCCGCTTCGATCAACTGGATGGAACGGGCGGGCTGGCCATTATCGGCTTTGAGCAGGTCGGCAAATTCGGTCATGCACAGGGATGTAGGAGAAAGCGCTCCACATGGGAACGGGCCATTTTTGCATCTTCTTTCGTCCCGGTGGAAACCCGGTCGGCCGTCAGGGCATTTGCCTATTGTGGCCCGAGTGCCTAGGTTCCAGTTCATAATAAACGGCAAGGAGAGTAGCCATGATCCGTTCCGACAATAGCGGCCTGCAGGCGCTGCGCGCCCGCGCCTATGCGCTGGCCGAAAGCGGCCAGTTCGCCAACGCCCATGCGGTCGAGCAGGCGCTGGTGGCCGAAGGCTGGCCCAATATCCATCGCGCGCTCGCCGGCGACTATGCGCGCAAGGCGATCAGCGAACGCTGCCTGACGGCCAAGCCGCACTGATGCGGGCAGGGTGGGGGAACGGGACGACGGGGCTGCTGCTCGCAGCCCTGTTGCTGTCCGGCTGCTCGAAATCGACTGAGGACGACACGCCCGGCGGCAACATGCCCGCCAATGCGACGATGCGTGCCTTTGCCGATCGCATGGCCGGCACCACGCGCCCCGCAGCCCCACCCGCCAAACCATTCGAGCAGTCGGACAAGACCGAGCTGCTGGAATTTCTCTACGCCTATCCGGCGCAGGCGGCGGCGATCCCGACGCTGGTCGATCGCTTTGCCCGCGCCATGGCCGAGAACAAGGCCGATGCGCTCAAGATGGCGACGCAGGACCGGGACTCAGCCAGGAAAGCGGGCTTCCCCTTCCACGCCCACAGCCGCGAGACGCGCTGGAGCGTGATGGCCGATACGCCGCGCTTCCTGGCGCTCGAATCCGCCAATTACATGTATACTGGCGGCGCCCATGGCATGACCGGCTATGAAGCGCTGCTGTGGGACAGGGAGCGGCGGCGCGAAACCGATTTCGGCGCGCTGCTGACCTCCGAAGCGGCCTTTGCAGCGGCGATCCATGACAGTTTCTGCGAGGCGCTGGACCGGGCGCGGGCGGAAAAGCGCGGCGCGCCGGTGGTGCCGGGCGATGACGACTTCACCAAATGCATCGATCCGATGAAGCAGGTGCTGGCGCCGACATCGCGCGACGGCAAGTTGATCGACGGCATCCAGGTGACGATCGGCCCCTATGGCGCCGGCCCCTATGCCGAGGGCAGCTATGACATCAAGCTGCCGGTCGATGCGGCGATCTACAAGGCGATCAAGACCGAATATCAGGATGCCTTCGCCAGGCCCTGATATCCGGTTCCCGATCGGTCAGGCCGGCACGCCGTACAGGTCGTGATCGTCGGCATCCTCGATCAGCACGTCGAACATGTCGCCGGCCTTGCGGCCTTCGCCGACGTCGCGCAGGAAGACATTGCCGTCGATTTCCGGCGCGTCAGCCTGGCTGCGCGCGGTGGCGCCGATGCTGCCATCTTCCTCGTCGGGCTCGCCGACCTCGTCGATGATCACCGGCATGACCCGGCCGACCTTGGCCTGCAGCTTGGCGGCGCTGATCGCGGCGGTCTTTTCCATGATCCGCTGATAGCGTTCTTCCTTGACCTCTTCGGGCACCGCGCCTGGCAGGTCATTGGCGGCAGCGCCCTCGACCGGCTCGAAGCGGAAGGCGCCGACGCGGTCGAGCTGCGCCTCGTCCAGCCAGTCGAGCAGATACTGGAAGTCCGCCTCGGTCTCGCCGGGGAAGCCGACGACGAAGCTGGAGCGGATCGCGATGTCGGGGCAGATGTCGCGCCACTTGCGGATGCGATCCAGCACCTTGGCTTCATTGGCCGGGCGCTTCATCGCCTTGAGCACGCTCGGCGAAGCATGCTGGAAGGGAATGTCGAGATAGGGCGTCAGCAGCCCTTGCGCCATCAACGGAATGACATGGTCGACATGGGGATAGGGATAGACATAGTGGAGGCGGACCCAGGGGGCGACGCCGTCCGCCGTGCGCAACTGGCCCAACTCGCGCGCCATGTCGGTCATATGGGCGCGGACCTCGCGGCCCTTCCACATGCGCGGCTCATGGCGCGTGTCGACGCCATAGGCCGAGGTATCCTGGCTGATGACCAGCAATTCCTTGGTGCCGGCCGCGACCAGCTTTTCCGCCTCGCGCAGCACCGCGTCGATGCGCCGCGACACCAGGTCGCCACGGATCGAGGGGATGATGCAGAAGGAGCAGCGATGGTTGCAGCCCTCTGAAATCTTCAGATAGCTGTAATGGCGCGGCGTGAGCTTTAGCCCGCCCTCGGGCACCAGATCGATGAAGGCATTGGGGATGGGCGGCGATGCATCATGCACCGCATTGACCACCTGCTCATATTGATGCGCGCCGGTAACGGCCAGCACCTGCGGGAATTTCGCGCGGATCACGTCCGCTTCGTCGCCCATGCAACCGGTCACGATGACGCGGCCATTTTCGGCCATGGCCTCGCCGATCGCCTCGAGCGATTCCTCCTTGGCGGAATCTAGGAAGCCGCAGGTGTTGACCAGCACGACGTCGGCGCCGGCATAGTCGGCGGACATCTGATAGCCGTCGGAACGCAGCTTGGTCAGGATACGTTCGGAGTCGACCAGATTCTTCGGACAGCCGAGCGAAACCATGCCGATCTTCGGCGCGTCTGGGATTTTGGTTGCCATGATCGGCGCGCACATAGGGATTTTTGCGCCAAATGTCACGGGGTAGCCGAAAAGACAAAGGGCGCGCCCGGATGGACGCGCCCTTCGTTCTAGCTAAGCCCTTGATCCGTTACATCTTGTAGGACAGGCGGATGTAACCGAACTGGCCCGGCACATCATAGGTGGTCGGGTCGAAATTGGCGCTGTCGCAGGTGAAGCAGGCCGGCGGATCCTTGTCGAACAGGTTGTTGACGCCGATCGTCAGCCGGGTGCGATGGTCGAGCCAGGCCGGCGAGAAATAGGCCTGCATGTCGCCATAGAAGGTCGATCCCATGACATGGCCGTCGCTCTCCGTCACCTTGCTGATATAGCGGCCGGTGAAGGAAACGCCCCAGGCATCGGCCGAATAGTCGAGCGTGGTGGTCGCCTTGAAGCGCGGATAGGCCTGGTCGACCGAACCGCAGCGTTCGGTGCCGGCGCATTTGATGGTCGGCGCATTGAGCTCGGCCGGGGCCTTGATGTCATAGCTCAGCAGATAGGCTGCATTGACCGTCAGGCCGACCGTGCCGTCGCCCACCGGCTTGGAGCGATAGATTAAAGATCCGTCGATGCCGTCGGTGTTGATGGCGTTGAGATTCTGCAGCGTGGCGTCGATGCCGGCGACCAGACCGCTGGGCGTGCGGCTGATCGATGCGCAACTGACCGGATCGGCATCGAAGGCGCAGCGGCGCAGCGTCAGCGTCGCAGGCACCGAGTCGATCGCGTTCTTTAGGCGGATATTATAATAATTGACCTCAAGGCTGAGCGCGCTGGCAAAGCCGTTGCGTGCCCAGGCCGGGCTGTAGACCATGCCGGCGGTCCAGGTCTTGGCGGTTTCCGGCTTCAGGTTGGTCGAGCCACTGGAAAAGACGCCCAGCTGGCCACCGGTCGGCTCGTCATAGCTGCCATCGGCCGGCACGCCATTGGCAATACAGTTGGCGCGCACGGTCGGATTGTCCCAGGATCCGCCCGCTGCGCTGGTGCAGGGGTCGTTGATCGTCTGATCGGTGCGCGACCGCCCGGCATGCATTTCGCCGATGCTGGGCGCACGCAGGCTCTCGGCATAGCCGCCGCGCAGCAGCAGGTCGCTGACCGGTTTCCACAGGCCCGACACGGTGAAGGTCGTGTTGCTGCCAAAGCTGCTATAGTTGGAATGGCGCACCGCGCCGTCCAGTTCCAGCTTCTGGAAGAAGGGCACGTCGGCGAGGATCGGGATGCGGATTTCGCCATAGACTTCATCGACATTGAAGCTGCCGGCGGCCGGGCTGGTCGGCACGTCGGCGCCCAGGCCCGCCGTGATGATCGGGTCGGGGGTGTAGCTGGCGCGCTGGTTGCGATGCTCGTAGCCGACGGCGAAGCCAACCGCGCCGCCCGGCAGGTCGAACAATTCGCCCGACAGGTTGGCGGTGGCGTCCCACAATTCCTGCGTGCTGCGATCCTTCTGGTCGAAGGTCACATAGTCGAGCATGGCCTGGGTGATCGACCCGGCCCCGCCGAAGATGTTGAACGGTACGCAATCGCCGGTGCAGCCCGCGACCGGACCGAGTGCCTGGGACAGCTTGGCGGCGTTCAGGTTGCCGGTGAACACCTGATGCGCGTCATTGCTGCCATACATGCCGTTGACGTCCCAATACCATGTCTTGTCGCCGACCCCGAAGGAGCCTTCGAGCGTCGATTGCATGGTGAAGGTGTCGACATCCTGGCTGAAGATGCGCGGCCCGCCCTCGACGAAGCGACGGGCGATCAGCGAATAGGTAGCCGGCTCGCCATTGGCACCCGACGACAAGGTGAAGCCGAACGGATTATAGGGATTGGTCGCATCGATGCTGATCGTGTCGAGCAGATTGCCGTTGCCCGCATCCGGGCCGACGAACAGCGGCAGCGGCGCCGCCTGGGTGGTCGAACTGCGATGCTGATAGACCAGCCGCGTGCGCAGGCTGACATTGTCGGAAAATTCGAATTTGGCGTTGAGGAAGCCGCCATAGCGTTCCGATGGCGTCAGCAGATAATTTTCCGGCGCGAAATTATAGCGATCGGCCGAGGTGAAATTCTTGAAGTCTCCCGGATAGGTCGGGCGCCCGCTGACCGGCGCGATCAGCGTCAGATCCTCGTCGCCGATCATGAAACGGCCATTGGGCGTGGCACCGGAACAGCCACCGATCGGGTCGGCGCAGCTGGTCTGGCCGGGATTGGGATAGCGCGAGATGGAGCGGTCGGCGGTCCGCACGCTCTGCTGTTTCACATAATTGCCGCCGAAGACGATCGACACCCGATCGGACTGCAGGCCATAGCTGGCGTTGAGGTCATAGGTTTCGCCATCGCCCTGTTCGTAGGTGCCGAACTGGGCGGACAGATCGAGCCCCTTCTGCGACTGTTTGGTGATGATGTTGACGACGCCGGCAACCGCGTCGGAGCCATAGAGCGGGGAGGCGCCGGACTGCAGCACCTCGACCCGTTCGATCATGCTGGCGGGGATGGAGTTCAAGTCGACCGAGGCGGGAATGCCACCGGCCGCCGAGCCGTTCACATAGCGCATGCCGTCGACCAGGATCAGCGTGCGCTTGGCGCCCAGGTAGCGCAGGTCGATTTCGGCCGAGCCGGAGCTGACGCCGGTGCCGTCGGGCGGACCACCGATATTGCCGGCATTGTTGACCTTGGTGTTGAGGCCGCCGCCAGCGCTCGGAATGCGCTGCAGCACGTCGGCGATGGAGGAAAGGCCGGTCCGCGCGATCGCTTCCTGATCGACCGTGACGATCGGCTTGTCCTGGTCCAGCGGATTCTGGCGGATGCGCGATCCGGTGACGATGATGGCCCCGGCATCCTCGGCCTGCGGCGCGGCGGATTGGGCGAAAGACGGTGCATTATAAAGGAAGGCGGACAGCAGAACGCCGGTTTTCAGGACATTTTTCAAGCGCATATTCTACCCCTCAAAAATCAGACCTGAGGGGGAGTGTTGCCATTCTATGACAGCAAGGCAATTGGCCGCATGCTGCGCTGCACCGTTGGTAGCACGAATTTTGCTCTATGTTGCTGTGACGCAACAAACATGTTCAGTCTGTCGCTGATTTGAACCTATTGATCGTCGGGGCGGGGCGTGGCGCCGGTTTCTTCCACGATCTCGATGATGCAGTCGCCGGTCTGGAGCGCTCGCGCGCCTTCCTCCCAGAAGCCGATCGGATGGTCGCCGCGATAGATGCGCACGCCAAGCCCGGTGCCGATCGCCGAAAGCGGCTGGCCGATTTCCTGCGGCAGCACTGGCCGTTCGTGCAGCTTCACCCGGCCGCCCGATGCGGCAAGATCGGCCATATAGTCGGCGATATGCTTGCCGCTGGTGCTGCCGGCCAGCAGCAGCCCGGCAAAGCTGACCGGGTTGATGACCGTGGTGGCGCCGGCCTGGCGCGCGGGCACTTCATTATCCTCGTTGCGCACGACGATGCTGATCGGCAGGCGCGGGGCCAGGTGACGCGCGGTCAAGGTGATCAGGATCGACGTGTCGTCGCGCCCGGCCGACACGATCATCGTGCGGGCACGGTGGATGGCCACGTCCTTCAGCGTCTTGTCGCGCGTGCTGTCGCCGCACAGCACGTTGCAGCCCAGCGCCTCGGCATGGTCCAGCGCTTTCTCGCTGCCGTCGATCACCACGATCTCGCGCGGGTCGGTGCCACGCGCCAGCAGCTCGTTCACCGCCTCCTGGCCGCTGGTACCGAAACCGGTGACGACGATATGATTGTGCAGATCGGCCTGAATGCGTGCCATGCGCCACCTGTAGAGGATGTTGCGGAAGAAGAGATTATAGGCGGTGCCCAGAAAGATGATCCAGACGAACAGCCGGATCGGCGTGACGAAGATGGATTCGAACAGGCGCGCTTCGGGCGAGACCGGCACGATATCGCCATAGCCGACCGTGGTGACGGTGACCGTGGTGAAATAGAGCACGTCGATGAAGCTTATCTGGTCGTCATAATTGTCCTTGAGACCGTCGCGCCCGAACCAGTGGAGCGCCAGCACGATCGCGATCAGGCCAAAGACCAGCACAACCCGCCAGGCCAGGTCCGCCCACACCGGCAGCGCCGACCGCCGCCGCAAGAAGCCGGCCATGGGCGATGCCGAAGGCGGCGGCGCGATCTTCATGGGGTGGGCAATTGGGTCATGGGATTGATCGGCACCCGGTCCTTGCGCAGCTCGAAATGCAGCTTCGGCTTGCTGGCATAGCCTGTGTCACCGCTGAGGCCAATCACCTGGCCCTTCGTCACCTTCTGCCCGCGCACCACGTCGATCCGGTTGGCATGGCCATAGGCGCTGACCCAGCCGCTGCCATGGGTGATGAGGACCAGGCCGCCGAACACCGCGATGCTGTCACCGGCATAGGCGACGACGCCGTCGGCCGCCGCCCGGATCGGCGTGCCGATCGGCGCGGCAATGTCGATGCCGTTATTCTTGGCGCCGCTTTCGCCGGGGCCGAAGTGCGAGATTATATTGCCCTTGAGCGGCCAGGCGAACTGGCCGGAGAAACCGCCGGGCTGGGCGATCGCCACATTGGAGGGCAGGGGGCGGGGCTGGGCCTTGGCCACCGTGCGCGGCTTCTCCTCCGCGACAGCGGGCTGGCCGCCGGTCAGCACATCGTCGATATCGATGCGGAAGGCGGCGGCGCGCTGCTCCAGGCTGGATGCGGGCGCCCGGACCGGCGCTGCGGCCACCGGGGCGGCCGGCGTCTCGCCGCCGAGCAGCAGCAGCCGCTGCCCGCGCCGCAGCACATAGGGTTCGGTCAGGCCATTGATGTCGACAATGTCGCTCCAGCGCACGCCATAGGCCACGGCGATGGCGATGCCGGTCTCCCCCTCTGCCACCGCATGATAGCGCCCGCCGGGGATCGACAGGCTCTGCCCCGGCCGCAGCGCATAGGGCGGCGCCAGCCCATTGGCCCGCGCGATCGCGTCCGATCCCGCACCGGTGCGGTTGCCGATGCCGCGCAGCGTGTCGCCCGGCTGCACGCTATAGGTGCTGGCAGCCACCGTCCGGGCGTTCGCCGTCACCTGCTGTGCGGTCCAGACCGGTTTGCGCTCGATCATCTGCGGTTCGGACGAGGGGCGCTGGGCCGGTTGCGGCGGCATGCTGGGCGATGGCGGAATGGCGGGCGCCGGCTGGGCCGGGGGCAGGGGCGCGGCATAGGGCGCGCTGTCCTGTACCGGGGCAGGGATGCAACCCGCCAGCAGCAGCGGCAGCGGCGCCATGGGCAGCCAGCGCCGCCCCCTTGAATGTCCAGCCATATGGTCTCCCCCCGGAGCGTTAATCAGTCCGAAAATGCCTGCGCCGTCGCCGCCAGCGCGCCATCCTGCGTCAGATCATAATGAAGCGGCGTCACCGCGATATAGTCTTCTGCGATCGCCGCCAGATCGGTCCCCTCGGGCGCGGAATCGCTGCGGTCCAGGCCAAACCAGTAATAGCGATAGCCCCGCGGGTCGGTGCCCTCGATGATCTTGGTCCGGTCGATGTCATGAAAGCCCTGCCGCACCACGCGCACGCCCTTGACCCTGTCCGGGTCGATCGCGGGGAAATTGACGTTGAACAGCAGGCGCGGGCTGGCCGGCATCGCGATCAGCGGGCGCAGCACCCGCTCGCCCCAGGCCTCTGCCGCAGCAAAGGGCACGGCGTCGCCCATCGCCTCGCGGGCATAGACCTGGCTCAGCGCGATCGACTTGATGCCGGAAATCGCGCCCTCCATCGCGGCGGCGACGGTGCCCGAATAGGTCACGTCCTCGGCCAGATTGGCGCCGCGATTGACGCCCGACAGGACCAGGTCGGGTTTCGCGTCTTTCATCAGATGGCCGACCGCCATCATCACCGCGTCGGTCGGCGTGCCGGTGACGCTATAATGCTTCTCGCCATGCTTGCGGATGCGCAGCGGGCGGGTCAGCGTCAGGCTGTGGCCCGCGCCGGACTGTTCCTCGCTGGGCGCGACGATCCAGATATCGTCGGACAGGGTGCGGGCGATCGCCTCCAGCACCTTCAGCCCCGGCGCATGGACGCCATCGTCATTGGTGAGGAGGATGCGCATCGCCCGTTCCCTTTTATCGCGGCTCCAGCTTGGTGATGCCGCCCATATAGGGGGCCAGCACGTCGGGCACGATCACGCTGCCGTCGGCCTGCTGGTAATTTTCCAGCACCGCGACCAGCGTGCGGCCGACCGCCAGGCCCGATCCGTTAAGGGTGTGGAGGAAGCGCGTCGCCTTCTCCCCCTCCGGCTTGTAGCGGGCATTCATCCGCCGCGCCTGGAAATCGCCGCAGTTGGAGACGGAACTGATCTCGCGATAGGTGGCCTGGCTCGGCAGCCAGACTTCCAGGTCATAGGTCTTGCGCGCGCCAAAGCCCATGTCGCCGCTGCACAGCAGCATCTTGCGATAGGGCAGGTTCAACGCCTGCAAAATGCCCTCGGCCGCCTGCACCATCCGCTCATGCTCGGCGTCCGATTCCTCGGGCGCGCAGATCGCGACCAGCTCGACCTTCTCGAACTGATGCTGGCGGATGAAGCCGCGCGTGTCGCGTCCGGCCGATCCGGCCTCCGACCGGAAACAGGGGGTCAGCGCGGTCAGCCGCACCGGCAGGGCATCGGTCGGCACGATCTGTTCGGCGACCAGATTGGTCAGCGATACCTCGGCGGTCGGGATCAGCCAGCGGCCATCGGTGGTGCGGAACAGATCCTCGGCGAACTTCGGCAACTGGCCGGTGCCGAACAGCGCCTCGTCGCGCACCAGCAGCGGCGGATTGGTTTCCTCATAGCCGTTGGTGCCGCTCTGGGTGTCGAGCATATATTGCGCCAGCGCCCGGTGCAGCCGCGCCATCTGGCCACGCAGCGCGGTGAAGCGCGCGCCCGACAGGGCCGCGCCACCCTCGA
Organism: Sphingobium sp. L-44; assembly: GCF_056859495.1. Taxonomy (NCBI): domain Bacteria; kingdom Pseudomonadati; phylum Pseudomonadota; class Alphaproteobacteria; order Sphingomonadales; family Sphingobiaceae; genus Sphingobium; species Sphingobium sp. L-44. The sequence continues at coordinate 43,536 of NZ_JBSXOQ010000121.1, forward strand.
AATCCAGTCCCAGCGCCGGGCCGAAATCGGCATGGTCCTGCGCCGCGAAATCGAATGCGCGGATATTGCCCCAGCGGCTCAGCTCGACATTGCCGGCTTCATCCTCGCCCTGCGGCACGTCGTCGGCGGGCAGGTTGGGGATCGCCGCCAGCATGGCATTGAGCGCCGCGCCGACCTCGGCCTCTTCGGCTTCCAGCGCGGGCGTGCCTTCCTTGAGCGCCGCGACCTCGGCCTTCAGCGCCTCGGCCTTAACCATGTCCTTGGCCGCCATCGCCTGGCCGATCGCCTTGCTCGCCTCGTTGCGGCGGGCCTGCCCCTGCTGCAGTTCCGTCTTGAGCGCGCGGCTCTTCTCGTCCAGCGCCAATATGTCGGCGGACAGCGGGGCCAGGCCACGGCGCGCCAGAGCGGCGTCGAAAGCGGCGGGATTTTCGCGGATGAAGCGGATGTCGTGCATCGCTGCCCTATGCCGCCGCGAACGAGGCCACGCAACCCTGTGCGCCTTCACCCGTTGGTGATGCATCCACAAAATGAAGGAGAAGGCGATGCAGATCGATCATGATGCGATGGTGCTGGTGGCGGACGGGCGCAAATTGCTCTTCTTCCGCAACAAGGGCGACCGCGCCTTTCCCCAGCTGGAGGCGGAAGAGGTGAAGGTGCAGGACAATCCGGCCGACCGGGACCAGGCATCGGACGCGCCCGGCCGCGCCTTCAATTCGGTTGGCAGCCATCGCAGCAGCATGGAACAGACCGATTTCCATGAACTGGAAGAGGCACGCTTCGCGGCGGAGGCGGCCGACCTGCTCAAGCGCCGCGCCTTTGCTCAGGATTATGAGAAGCTGATCATCGTCGCCCCGCCCACGGCATTGGGCGAGATGCGCAAACATTATCACAAGGAAGTGCAGGACCGGCTGGTCGGCGAGATCGCCAAGGATCTGGCCAATCATCCGGTCGGTGAGATCGAGAAGATCATCGCCCGCAGTTGAGCGGGAAATCCTGTCGGTAAAAGAAAAGGGCGGCCCCAGGGCCGCCCTTTTTGGTTCTCGGACAGTGCCGGCTCAGATATTGCCGGTACGGATGATCGGGATCGGCTTGGCCGGGCCATGGCCCTCGATGGACAGCTCCGTATTGCGATCGGCCAGGCGCTTGCGCATCAGCAGCGCGGCGGCACCGGCGCCGAACAGCAGCACCATCGGCGGCGCCGGCACATCGGTCGGCGGCGGCGGCGCGGGAGGCGGCGGCGTGCCCGAAGAGGTGCCCGATGATGTCGAGGTCGACGTCGAACTGCTGGTCGAGCTGCTCGACGACGTGCTGCCGAAGCTCGACGATCCGGTTGAGGTCGAACTGGACGTCGAGGTCGATGTCGCACCCGAAGAGGAAGAGGTCGACGTCGATGTGGACGTAGAGGTCGATGTCGACGTAGAGGTCGACGTCGAGGTCGTCGTGGTCGTTCCACCCGGCGGAGTCGGCGAATCCGAACCGCTCGACGTGGTCGTCGTGCTGGTGGTGGAGGTTGGCGGCGTGGGCGAGTTGGACCCGCTCGAACCGCTCGAACCGGTCGAACCGGTGGTGGAGATCACCACCGTGCCGCCACCGCTGCTGCCGCCACCAAAGAAGCCGCCGATGAAACCGCTGCTGCCGCCAAAGCCGCTGCTACCGCCGATCGGCGCTGCGGTCGGAGTCGGTCCACCCGCCATCAGGGGCAGGGCGGCCTGCACCGGCGGCGGGGGCAGTGGGATGGGCGGCGACGGCGTGGTCACGGTCAAGCGGATCGGGTCGGGCTTCTTGGCCGGCGGGCGCTTGGCCGTGGCCAGGACGCGCTGGCGCGGCTTGGCCTTCACACTCTTGGTGCTGTAGACCGTTGCCGGACGCGCATTTTCCGCCACATGGACGGCGCCCCCGCCAATGATGGCGCCGCCACAAGTGCAGGCGCACAATTTTGCCAAAGCCATCCGAACCGACATAGGATCTTCTCTAGTCCTGTTTACCCATTCGCGCCATCGGACCCTTCCGTAGCGTGAACCCTGCCATTCCCTACTGCATACCAACGCAAAATAAAGCGTTAACTGCAAGGGCATTAACCATCTTTGCGCCGTAAAAGGTCCGAAAAACCGGGCGTTTGAGTCAATCGCAATGGTTAACGTGTCATTGTGGAACGTTAAGGATGGGCTGCATGAACATCCGGATGGCGAGATCGGGGAAAACCCTGATGGAGTCGCGCTGTCCGTTCCGGGTGCGTCAGCTGGCCTAGGGGATGCGCCGGAGTGCGCATTGTCCGCTTGTATCGCCTCGTCGCGGTGGCTATGAGGCCCGCTCAAACAAAAGTCATGGGCGCCCGGAACTTACAGCGCCGGGGCCTCTCGAGTCGGAGAGCCAGATGGCATCGGTACTGAATTCCGATAAAGACGGTGTGAAGCCGCCAAAATCGACCGTAACACTCCCGGACGATTATCGTCCGTCGGCTGACGAAGAATTCATGAACCCCCTGCAGCAGGAATATTTCCGGCAGCGTCTCTGGGACTGGAAGAAACAGATCCTGTCCGAAGCTGAAGGCACGCTCGCTGTGCTGCAGAATGAACCGCTGCGCGAACCCGACCTCAACGACCGCGCATCGAGCGAGACCGACTGGTCGATCGAGCTGCGCACCCGCGACCGCCAGCGCAAGCTGATCTCCAAGATCGACGCGGCGCTCCGCCGTATCGACGAAGGCGAATATGGCTATTGCGAAGTCACCGGCGAGCCGATCTCGCTGGGCCGGCTGGAAGCCCGTCCGATCGCGACCATGACGGTCGAGGCACAGGAGCGGCACGAGCGTCAGGAAAAAGTCTCCCGCGACGATTAACCCCCTGCGGCGGTTAACCCTTTCTCCACGTCGCGTGACTATCCTGTTGGCCAAGTGTCATTTTGCGGGAATAGTCATGGACAAGGAAACGGGAAATTCTGATCGGGGACCGGCTCGTTCCGCGCCGCGCGACAGCCTGTTCCTGCTCACCAGCCTCAGCACGATCGATGGCGTCGATCTGGGCAAGGCGCGCGTGCGCAATCTGTCTGCCACCGGCCTGATGGCGGATTGCGAACGCGCCATTCCTGCCGGCACGCGTCTTCGTCTCGAACTGCGCGGTGTTGGCCTGGTCGAGGGGGCGGTCGCCTGGTCGCGCGATGACAAGATCGGCTTTGCCTTCGACGCGCCGATCGATCCGCAACTGGCGCGCAAGCCGGTTGCCAATGGCGTGTCGCGGCAGGCCCTGCCGGACTATCTGCGTTCCGCGACGATCACGCGCCGCTGATATCGATGATATAAATGGGTTGGCAAAAGGCCCTGCCGGTTCGCCGCGCGGGGCTTTTTCATATGCGGCCTGTTCCATGCCGCCGCGACGCCTCCACTTGGGGCGAGCGTTAGGCGAAGGCTGCCATGCCCAACGCCTGTCATCGCCAGGTCATCTTCCCCGGCTAGGCGTCATCCGTTGCACTATGTCGAAAATCTGGCCGGGGTTCTGGCCGGATCGATGCGCTGCCTCCCGCTGGCAGGAAAATGGCCGGTCCGGTGATCCGGCCCCGGCCTTTTCCGTGCGGAATGGGCTTAATGTCGGCCCTGCATCTCTTCCTTGACCCGCAATTTCTGCTTCTTCAGCGAGGCGACGAGAATGTCGTCGGGCATCGGCCGACTCGACTCGGCCTTGATCCGGGCTTCGAGCCCGGCATGCTTTGCGGAAAGAGCTGAAACGTGGGAATTTTCCATGACATTCTCCTTACGAGGGTGATGGATGACGAAGTAGATCATGATTCGGCGGACCTGTCTCGCGATGATTCGCGCTTTGCGATGGGCCGTCGGTAAAATTGCGATGGCCCGCGCGCCTGCGCCGGGCTATCAGGAGAGGCTATGTTGGGTTCGGAAGGCGGGGGCTTGGTGAGCCGCGAAGACATTATGCGCCGGTTGGAGCTGCTGCGGGTCGAGCATCGCGATCTCGACGCCGTGATCGCGGCGCTGGTCGATGGCGGGGTGGGCGACCAGATGCAGGTCGCGCGCCTCAAGAAGCGCAAGCTGCGGCTGCGGGACGAGATCGTCGCGCTCGAAGACGCGCTGGTCCCGGATATCATCGCCTGATGCGTCCGCCGCGTCGCAAAATTGCGGGACTGCGGCGTAAAGCGATCCCAAATGGGACAGGCGGGCTTCCGGCGCCATCCACGGCCCTGACAATCGCCCCGCGATATGTCAGCTAGGCCTATGCGCAACGCAGCCGCCCTTGATCCCGGTCTTCATCGCCGCCTTGTCGATGGCCTCTATATGGAGGCGATGGTGATGGCGGATGAGGCGCGCTCTTATTTCGACGCGGACGAGGCCGGGCAGTTTGCCGCCGACGATCCGCTGCGCCGCGTGTCCTTCGCCTGTGAATCGCTCAAGGTCACGACCCGGCTGATGCACATCATCGCCTGGCTGCTCAGTCAGCGCGCCTGGCAGCGTGGCGAGATTGGCGATGCGGACGTGGCCGATGAGAAATATCGGCTCGGCCGCGCCACCGCCACCGATCCTGGCATTGCCGGCGACTTCCCCTTCGCCGCCCGATCGCTGATCGAGGCGAGCCAGGAGCTTTATGGCCGGGTGGCGCGGCTGGAGGAGCGGATGCTGTCGCCGGACGCGCCGCTGGCCGACAGTCCGGCCCGCGCACTCATGGATCGGCTCAACACCGCCTTCTGACCATTGGGCCATCGCCATCTCTTGGCTGGCATAATCGCCCCGACTTGGTCTAGACCGGTTGCATGACCCATGGCTTGCGGACAGGGCGCCGCTTTCCCGTTGATCCGCGCGCCGCAGGGCTATGTCTCTTGTCCCTGGCGTTCTGCACCGCCGGCACTGCGTTCGCGCAGGCGGCCCAGCCTGCGCCTGATCCCGCTGCCGATCCCGCCAGCCCGCCGGTCGATCCCTCCGCGTCGCTCGATGCCATGCCCGACATCGGCATCGACTGGCCCGACATGGGCCAGCCCGATACGGTCGCCCCGTTGCCGGAGGATCCGGTTGCAGCCAGCGAGCCCGACATGGCCGATCAGCCGGCGCAGCAGGCCGCCGACGCCGCCGATACCGGCCCGGCCGAGGAGGTCGTCACCTTCACCGACGCCGGGGAGGAGCGCAAATATGGCGTCACCCTGCGCGGTATCGAGGCGATCGGCGACAATCAGGTCGCAACCCGCTTCGACAGTCTCTCGGTGCTGCACCAGTCGGAGGGGAAGGCCGCCAACCTTGCCCAGATCAACCGCCGGGTGAAGGAAGACAGCGACCTGCTCGACCGGTTATTGCGCGCCGACGGCTATTATGCCGCGCGGGTGCGCGGAAGCGTCGCGCCGCCGCCCGCCGGCAGCGACAAGCTGTCCGTCATCTTCGATGTCACGCCGGGCCCGCTTTATCTCCTCGACACGGTGGAGATTGCCGGTCTCGCCGAAACCGGCCCGCGGGAGGAGACGCTGCGCGGCGCCTTCACGATGAAGTCGGGCGATCCGATCAACGCCGACCGCATCCTTGCGGGCCAGACCGCGCTGGCGACGGCGCTGGGCGAAAATGGCTATCCCTTCGCCAGGGTAGACGAACCCGAAGTGCGGATCGACCATGAAGCGCGCAATGGCGATCTCGACATCATCGTCACGCCCGGCGGCTATCGCAGCTTCGGCCAGATATTGCTCGACAATGATGATGTGTTCAGCGCCCGCCATCTCCAGCGCATGGCTCGCTTCGAACCCGGCGAAACCTACCGCGCCACCGATGTGGAGGATCTGCGCCGCGCCATCGTCACCACCGGCCTCGTCTCCTCCGTCACCCTGACGCCGAAGGATGCGGGCGATGGCGAACATGTCGATCTGGATGTCGATCTGCGCCCGGCGCCGATGCGCACCATTGCGGGCGAACTGGGCTATGGCACGGGCGAAGGCTATCGCGCGGAGGTCAGCTGGCAGCATCGCAATCTCTTCCCGCCCGAAGGATCGCTCACCCTGCGCGGCGTTCTCGGCACCCAGGAACAGACGGCGCAGGCCACCTATCGCCGCAACAATTTCCGCGAGCGCGACCATGTGCTGACCGGGCTTGTTTCCTACAGCAATATCCGCCGCGACGCCTATGACGCGCGCACCATCACCCTGTCAGGCGGGCTGGAGCGGCAGACCAACATCCTGTTCCAGAAACATTGGGTCTGGCGCGTCGGTGCCGAACTCATCGCCTCGGACGAAGCGGACGCCTTTTCCGGCGGCAGCCGCCGTACCTTCTTCATCGGCGCGGTGCCGCTCAGCCTGACCTATGATGGCAGCGACGACCTGCTCAACCCCAGCAAGGGCTTCCGCCTTGGCGGCCGCCTCAGCCCCGAACTCTCCTTTCAGGGGTCGACCTTCGGCTATGCCAAGGCGCAGGTCGACGCCAGCGCCTATCAGCCGATCAATGATCGTGTCGTGCTCGCCGGGCGGACCCGGCTCGGCACCATCCTCGGCTCCACCGTCGATCGCATCGCGCCGTCGCGGCGCTTCTATGCCGGCGGCGGCGCGTCGGTGCGTGGCTATGGCTATCAGGCGATCGGCCCGCGCTACGGCCCGGATGATGATCCGGTCGGCGGCAAGAGCCTGATCGAATTTTCCGCCGAAGCACGCATCCGCTTCGGCAATTTCGGCGTGGTGCCCTTCCTCGACGCGGGCAATATCTCGACCACTTTCCTGCCGCGCTTCCGTGACCTGCGCGTCGGCACGGGGCTTGGCGTGCGCTATTATAGCAGCTTCGGCCCGATCCGCGTCGATGTCGGCACGCCGATCAATCCGCAGCCGGGCGATGCCAAGGTCGCCGTCTATGTCTCGCTGGGGCAGGCCTTCTGATGGCCACGCCGCCGCCCGACAGCCAGCCGCCCGTGCCGCCGCCACCCGCCGCGCCGCCGCGCCGCCGCGCCTGGGACGGGCGCTGGCAGCGCTGGCTGGCGGGCGCACTGGCGCTCGCGCTGCTGGTCGTGGTGGCGACGCTGGCCTGGCTCGACAGCGCGCCCGGACACCGCTTCCTCGTCTCGCGCATCGCCGCCGTCAGCCCGCCATCGGGTCTGCGCATCCATGTCGACCGGATCGAGGGCAGCATCTATCGAAAGGCGGTGCTGCGCGGCCTCGTCCTGTCCGATCCCAAGGGCCGCTTCTTCGACGCGCCGCGGGTGGAGCTGGACTGGTGGCCCTTCGCCTGGCTCTCCAACCGGCTCGACATCGACCGGCTGGTGATCCCGCAGGCGACCCTGCACAAACTGCCCAAACTCAATCCCAGCGAGCGGCAGGGACCTATCCTGCCGGGCTTCGACATTCGCCTGATGCAGTTCTCGGTCGATCGGCTGACCGTCGCGCCCGCCGTCACTGGCAAGGTCGAACTGGCCACCCTGTCGGGCGATGCGGACATTCGTGGCGGCCGCGCGATCATCGACCTGTCTGCCCGCGTGATCGGCGCGGAGGATGCGCTGAACCTCACGCTCGACAGCCGGCCCGACGATGACAGGTTCAACCTGGCGGTCACCGTCAACGCGCCCAGGGGCGGCGTGCTGGCGGCGATGGCCGGCCTCAATCAGGACGGCAATCTGCGCATCAGCGGCAAGGGGCGCTGGACCAGATGGGATGGTCGCCTCGCCGCCACCCTGGCCGGCAATCCCGTCGCCGACCTCAAACTCGGTGCGCGCAGCGGCGCCTACACCATCCAGGGCACGATCGAGGGCAGCGCCATTCCCGGCAAGGGCCTGCTGCCGCGCCTCGCTTCGCCGCGCCTCAACATCGGCGCCCAGGGCACGCTCGCCGACCGGGTGGTCGATGGCAGGCTCACGCTGCGCTCGGCCGCGATCGACATGGTCGCCGACGGCGCGATCGACCTGCGCAACAATGCCTTCGACAATCTGCGCGTCGACATGAACCTCGCCCGGCCTGAAGCGCTGCTCAAGGATATGCGCGGCCGCGACGTCGTGGCGAAGGTCCGGCTCGACGGTCCGTTCGCTGGCTTTGGCTATGAATATCTGCTCACCGCGCGCCAGCTCGCCTTCGGCAAGACCCAGATCAACGATGTCCGCATCGACGGCAAGGGGCGTCAGGCGAAAAGCGGGCCGGTGCTGCTGCCGGTCCGGCTGCGCGCCCGCAGCCTCGACGGGCAGGGCGATCTGGTTGCCGGCATCGTCCGCAATTTCGCGCTCGACGGCGTGCTGCAGCTCAAGGGGCAGCAGATCCTCAGCAACCCCATGCCTTTCCGGTCGGACCGCCTGAACGGCAAGCTGCTGGTCATGGCCGACCTCAAGAGCGGCCGCTATGATGTCGGCATCGACGGCCGGATCAGCGGCCTCTTCATTCGCGGCCTCGGCATTGTCGATCTGGACTCGAAACTGCGTGCGGCCCCCGGCGCCAATGGCGCCTTCGGCCTGTCGGGCAATGCCGTGGCCAAGGTCCGCCGGCTCGACAATGCCTTTCTCAGGGGGCTGGGCGGCGGCCTGCCCACGGTCCGCAGCGCGCTCGCCCTGCTGCCCGGCGGCGAGATCGGCTTCTCCAACATGAAGCTCGACGCGCCGCTCGTCAGCCTCAATGCCAAGGGCGTGCGCCACCGCGACGGCACCGTCCATCTCGAAGGCAATGGCAGCCACAAGCAATATGGCCCGGTCAATGTCGTGCTCGATGGCAAGATCGACCGGCCGATCGTTCATGTCCAGCTTGCGCGGCCGATGGATGCGCTCGGCCTGCGCGACGTGCGCGGCGAATTTCTGCCCGGCGCCGACGGCAATTACAGCTTCACCGCCAATGGCGGATCGACGCTCGGCCCGTTCACCGGCGAAGGCAGCATATTGCTGCCGCCCGGCGGCCAGGCGGTGGTCCGCGTCGCGCGCATCGCGGTCTCGGGCGTCACCGCCAGCGGCGACATCCGCCCCGTCACTGGCGGCCTCGACGGCCAGTTGTTGGTCGCCGGCCCGGTCAGCGGCACGATCGGTTTCCAGCCGGTCGGCGGCATCCAGCAGTTGAAGCTCGATCTCGACGCCAATGACGCCAGCTTCGACGGCCCCTCGACCATCGCCGTGCGGCGCGGCTCGCTCGATGCCACCATCCTGCTCGATCCCGACGGCACCTCGATCAACGCCACCGCCCAGGCACGCGGGCTGCGCGTCGGCGGCATGCTGCTCGGCCGGCTCGACGCCACCGCCGCGCTGGTCGACGGGCGCGGCAAGGTCTCGGGCAATCTCTCGGGCCAGCGCGGCCGCCTGTTCGACCTCAAGGGCGAGGCGCAGGTCGATCTCGACCGGGTCCGCCTGTCGGCCAGCGGCACGATCGACAAGCGGCCGATCCGCCTGACCCGCGCGGCGCTCTTCACCCGTGCGGAGGATGGCTGGCGCCTGTCGCCCGCGACCATCAGCTATGCCGGCGGCACGCTGCAACTGGCGGGCGAACTGGGCGGCGAAACCACCCGGATCGAGGCGCGCGCGCAGAAGATGCCGCTCGCCCTGCTCGACATCGCCTATGACAATCTGGGTCTGGGCGGCATGGCCACCGGCACCTTGAGCTACAGCCGCCCGCGCGGTGGTCTGCCGACCGGTAAGGCGGAACTGCGCATCCGTGGCCTGTCCCGCTCGGGCCTGTCCCTCAGCTCCCGCCCGGTCGATGTCGGCGTCAACGCCGTGCTGACCCTCGACCGGCTCGCCACCCGCATGGTCTTCGTCGCCGACGGCCAGACCATCGGCCGCGGTCAGGCGCTGCTCACCCCACTCATCTCGACCGGCAGCCTGGTCGAACGGCTCAACGGCGCGCCGCTGATCGCGCAACTGCGCTTCAACGGCACCGCCGACACGCTCTGGCGCCTGACCGGCGTGGAGATTGTCGACATTGCCGGCCCGGTCAGCGTCACCGCCGACGCGCATGGCACGCTTGCCGATCCGGTCATCACCGGCTCGCTCGCGACCGACAATGCCGCGCTCAACAGCCCGGTCACCGGCATGCGCCTGCGCAACGTCAAGGCGCGTGCCCGTTTCGCCGGGGCGCAACTGGTCTTCTCCAGCTTCACCGCCAATGCCCAGAATGGCGGCAGCGTGACCGGCACCGGCAATTTCACCTTCAACGGCATTGGCGGCGTCGGCATGGACCTCGCCTTCCAGGCGGACAATGCCGCGCTGCTGGAACGCGACGATATCGCTGCCACCGTCACCGGCCCGCTCACCATCCGCTCCGACGGCAAGGGCGGCGAGATTGGTGGCGACGTCACCCTCAACAGGAGCCGCTTCACCATGGGCCGCGCCGCCGCCGTCGCCCAGATCCCCGAACTCAAGGTGATGGAGATCAACCGGCGCGGCGAGGAAATCGAACGCCCCCGCGCGGCCGAGCCTTGGACCATGGCGGTCAAGGCGCGGGCGCGCAATCGCCTGACCGTGACCGGCCTTGGCCTCGACAGCGAATGGCGCGCCGATCTCAATATCGGCGGCACCGTCACCAATCCGGCGATCGCAGGCCGGGCCGAACTGGTGCGCGGCAATTATGAATTTGCCGGCCGCCGCTTCGAACTGCGCGAAGGGCGCATCCAGTTCGACGGCAAGACCCCGGTCAACCCGACGCTCGACATCGATGCGGAGGCGGACGTCAGCGATCTCACCGCCACCATCCATGTCGGCGGCACCGGCCTGAAGCCCGACATCAGCTTCAATTCCGTGCCCTCGCTGCCGCAGGACGAACTGCTCTCGCGTATCCTGTTCGGCACCTCGATCACCAACCTGTCCGCGCCCGAAGCGCTCCAGCTCGCCTCGGCGGTCGGTTCGCTCCAGGGTGAGGGCGGGCTTGATCCGATCAATGCGGTGCGCAAGGCGGCTGGCCTGGATCGTCTGCGCATCATCGCGGCCGATCCGACCCAGGGGCAGGGCACCTCGCTCGCCGCCGGCAAATATCTGACCCGCAAGACCTATGTCGAACTGATCAGCGACGGGCAGGGCTATAGCGCCACCCGGATGGAATATCAGGTGACACGCTGGCTGTCCCTGCTAGGCGCCATTTCCACCCTCGGCCGCCAGAGCGCCAACCTGCGTATTTCCAAGGATTATTGACGTGACCAAATCGCGCATCGACAGCGCCGCCGCGATCAGCGTGATGGATCTGTTCACCATCGGCATCGGCCCGTCCAGTTCGCACACGGTCGGGCCGATGCGCGCCGCGCTGATGTTCATGGATACGCTGCCGACCTGTCCGGTGCGGGTGCAGTGCGAACTTTACGGCTCGCTGGCGCTGACCGGCCGGGGCCATGCCACCGACAGCGCGATCCTGCTCGGCCTGTCGGGCCACAGCCCTGAAAATGTCGATCCCGATGCCATCCCCGCCATCCTTCAGGCGATCCGCGACGATGGCCGCATTCGCGCCGGCAGCGCCCATCTCGACTGGGTGCCGTTCGAGGAAGCGCGCGACCTGGTCTTCCGCATGGGCGAATTTCTGGAGGCGCACAGCAACGGCATGCGCTTTTCCGCCTGGCTGCCGGGCCGGGACGAGCCGCTGGTGCGCGATTATTATTCGATCGGCGGCGGCGCGGTGCTGCCTGGCGCCATTCCCGCCGACCCGGATATTCCGCTCGGCCATAATGTGGTCCAGCCCTTTCCCTTCTCGTCCGGCGCCGAACTGCTCGCGCAGGGGGAGGCGACCGGCCTTAGCATCGCCACGCTGGTTCTCCGCAACGAAGGCGCCTGGCGCGCCCAGGGTGAGACCGAGGCCTTTCTCGACAGCGTGATCGACGCCATGTCCGCTTCGATCGATCGCGGCCTGAAAGAAGAAGGCCTGCTGCCCGGCGGGCTCAAGGTGCGTCGCCGGGCCAAGGCAATCCACAACAAGCTGCGGTTGCAGGGCGCCAGCGTCGGCCCCGCCCAGATCTTCGAATGGGTCAGCCTGTTCGCACTCGCCGTGAATGAGGAAAATGCGGCCGGCGGCCGGGTCGTTACCGCACCCACTAACGGCGCGGCCGGCGTGATCCCGGCGGTGCTTCATTATTATCGCCGCTTCGTCCCCGGCGCTGATCGGGAAGGGGAGCGCCGCTTCCTTCTCACCACCGCCGCCATGGGCTTCCTCTACAAGAAGCGCGCCTCCATCTCGGCTGCCGAAATGGGCTGCCAGGGCGAAGTCGGCGTTGCCTGCTCGATGGCGGCGGCGGGTCTCGCCGCCGTGCTGGGCGGCACCAACAGCCAGGTCGAAAATGCCGCCGAGATCGGCATGGAACATAATCTGGGCCTCACCTGCGATCCGATCGGCGGCCTCGTCCAGATCCCCTGCATCGAACGCAATACGATGGGCGCGGTGAAGGCGATCAACGCCGCCTATCTCGCCCTCCAGGGTGATGGCCGTCACATCGTCAGCCTCGACGCGGTGATCGAGACGATGCGCCAGACCGGCGAGGATATGGCCAGCCGCTACAAGGAGACATCGCTTGGCGGCCTGGCCGTCAATGTCGTGGAATGCTGAAGGAAGGCGGCCTCATTTCGTCGCTCCTGGCCCACGGGAACGCGCCGAACTGAGCGGCTTTCGTGGCATTAATGCCACATTATCAGCTGTTTATCTGAGGTTCATGAAACAAATATGACCGCTCCGGCTTGAGCGTCTCACCCCCAAGGGGAAGAGAAAGACAACGGAGTGATGTTTATGCGTAAGTTGATGGTCGCCACTTTACTGGCCGGTGGTGCAGTCGCCGCGCCGGCGCTCGCACAGGATGCCACCCCGACCTTCACCGGCCCGCGTGTCGAAGCGATCCTGGGCTATGACCATACCGGGGCCGGCAGCTCGATCGACAATGACAATGGCAGCGACGATCAGAAGATCGACGGCCTGCTCTACGGTGTCGGCGCGGGCTATGACGTGAATGTCGGTGGTGCCGTCGTCGGCGTCGAGGGCGAGTTCACCGACTCCACCGCCAAGAGCAGCCGCAACGATTTCACCGACCAGTTCGGCTATGGCCGCGTCAAGCAGGGCCGCGATCTCTATATCGGTGCCCGCGCCGGTATCCTCGCTGATCCCTCGACCCTCATCTATGTGAAGGGTGGCTACACCAACACCAAGCTGGGCGTGCTGGCCGGCGACACCAATCAGGTCACCGACACCTCGTTCAAGCTGGACGGCTGGCGCGTCGGCGGCGGCGTGGAGCGCGCGCTCAACGCCAACACCTTCGCCAAGATCGAATATCGCTACTCCAAATATGACAGCGCCCATATCGACTTCATGGACGGCTCGACCAGCAGCGAATTCGACGTCGACACCGACCGCCATCAGGTCGTCGCCTCGGTCGGCTGGCGCTTCTAAGACGTCAGACTATCCTCCCCATCCCTTCGCTTCGAGCGAAGTTGAGAAGTGCGATGCATAAGCGTTTCTCGACAAGCTCGAAACGAACGGGGCCGGGGGCGTTCGAGACAGAAAAAAAAGGGGCCGGTCACCGATCGACCCCTTTTTTGCAGCATCCGCCCTTAGCCTCTATCAGCCGTCCTGCGGGGGTGTTACTTACACGCTTGTGAGTAACGCGATTCCCCACCTGTACCCGGTTGGCATCCAGCCCGACGACATCGACTTCATGGGACATGTCAACAATGCCAGCTATCTGAAGTGGGTGCAGGATGCCGTGCTCGACCATTGGCGCGCGCTCGCCCCGGCCGAGGCGGTGGCCCAGCATCTCTGGGTCGCGCTCAAGCATGAGATCACCTATCGCAAGCCCACCTTCCTGGATGATGAGGTGATCGCCACCGTCCTCCTCGAAAAGGTGCAGGGCGCCCGTGCCTTCTACGAAACGGTGATCCGCCGTGGCGAGGAAGTGCTGGCAGAGGTCAAGTCAAGCTGGTGCTGCGTCGACGCCTCCACCCTGCGCCCGGCCCGCATTGCCCGCGAAGTGATGCAGCATTTCTTCGCGCCCGACGACAGCGGCACCACCGCCGACTGATCCCACCTCATGAACGGCAGGTTTGCAGCGCGGGAACGCGCTTGACCCATGCCCGGATGTTTGCATTAGTCCGACAAATAAAGGGCCGGTGACGGGGCGGCGAAAAGCGCCGTCCGCTGCGGCCCTGTCGGCGAAGCGCATCTGTCGATCATCATGCGCTCGCCTAGGCTACAGGAGAGGGCGTTGATGCGGTGGCAGTCGGGAATGACATATCTGGGGTTTGGCCTGCTGCTGGGCAGCGCCACCATGGCGATCGCGGCCCCCGCCACGCCGCCGCGCCAGCTCGACATCGTCAAGCGTATCGCCAAGGCCAAGCCGGAAGCGAAGGACGAAGCCAGCGCCCGGACGTCCTATCTCCTCGTCTATTTCAAGGACGAGACCCACTCGCTGCATTTCGCGACCTCGGCGGACGGCTACAACTTCACTGACGTCAATGACGGTGCGCCGGTCCTCAATGGCCGCGACGTCGCCGAACAGAAGGGCATCCGCGATCCCTATATCATGCGCGGCCCGGACAATGCCTTCTACCTCGCCATGACCGACCTGCATATTTTCGCCAAGCGCGAAGGGCTGCGCGATACCGATTGGCAGCGGCCGACCGACAGCTATGGCTGGGGCAATAACCGCTCGATGATCTTCATGAAATCCTATGATCTCACCCATTGGACGCTGGCTTCCGTGACCATCGATCAATTGTTCAAGTCGACTGCCAATGCCGGCACCGCCTGGGCGCCGGAAATGATCTACGATCCCGACAAGCGCAAGATCATGGTCTATTTCAGCACCCGCAACGGCAAGGAGACCGACCATATGGTCTATGCCTATGCGGACGACGCCTTCACCACGCTGACCAGCGAACCGCGCGACCTGTTCACCTATCCCAAGTCCGGCATCGGCACGATCGACGGCGACATCACCAAGGTCGGCGATCGCTACCGCCTCTTCTATGTCGCGCATGACAAGCCCGGCCATCTGCGTCAGGCGACCTCATCGCGCATGGATGGCGGCTATGTCTTCGATCCCGCCAAGATCGACCCGGAAACGGTCGGCACCGAAGCGCCCAATCTGTGGCGGCGCCACGGCACCGACACCTATGTGCTGATGTATGATGTGTTCGGCGCCAAGCCGGTCAACAATATGGGCTTTTCGGAGACGGAGGATTTCGTCCATTTCCGCGACATCGGTCATTTCAACGCGCCGGGATCGCCGATGAAGGCAACCAACTTCACCCAGCCCAAGCACGGCGCCGTCATCCCGATCACCCCGGCAGAAGCGGAGCGGCTGAAGACGTTTTTCCAGAAATAAGGGGCAGGGGAGGATCGCACCGGACCGGCTGAACGCCACCGGGGCGATCCACCATCCTTACAGCGTCGCTTCGATCGCGCGCGCCGCCTGGTCGGGATCTTCGGCCTGGCTGATCGGGCGACCGATCACCAACATCGACGCCCCCCGGTCCAGCGCCTCGCGCGGGGTCACGGCGCGCTTCTGGTCGCCCATGGCGCCGCCCGCCGGGCGCACACCGGGCACGACGAAATAGCCGTCGGGCCAGATTTTCTTGACCAGCGCGACCTCCTCGCCGGAACAGACGATGCCGTCCAGGCCCGCGTCCCGCGCCAGTTCGGCGAGCCGCGTCACTTGCTCCTCCGCCGCGCCATTGACGCCGATGTCATTGAGGTCGCCATTGTCGAGGCTGGTGAGCACCGTCACCGCCACCACCTTGGTCTTGGTGCCGGCCGCCGCCTTGGCGTCCTCCAGCATCGCCCGGCCGCCGGCGGCATGGACCGTCAGCACCGCCGGCTCCAGCCCGTGCAGCGCCTGCACCGCCTTGGCCACCGTATTGGGAATGTCGTGCAGCTTGAGGTCGAGGAAGATCGGCAGGCCGAACTTCATCATCTCATGCACGCCATGATGGCCATTGGCGCAGAAGAACTCCAGCCCCAGCTTCAGCCCGCCGACATGGTTGCGGACCTGCCCGGCCAGATGCTGGGCCTTGGCAAGGTCGGGCGTGTCGATGGCGACATAGATCGGGCTGCTCATGCTTGTCCTGTAGGGGTAAGGGGCGACGGCGTGGCGTCGGGCAAGATCGGGGTTGTCACCGTCGCAGGCGTCACGGGTGTGGCCGGCGCGGCGGAAGCGGTCGCGGCGACCAGCGCACGCTCGGTGCTCTCCAGCCGGCGCTTCATGCGCCAGCGCGTCGCGCGGGCCATGATCCAGAAGGGCATGGCGCCCAGCAGGAATGCGCCGATCAGAAGCACCGGCAATTTGGTTTCCATCACCATGTCGCCCCACAGGCGCACGGTCACGGGGACATAGTTCGCCATGCAGAAGAAGGCGAGGGCGACGGCGATGACGACCCAGAAGGCAGTCCGCAGAAATTGCATCGGCGATCCTCTCGCTGCTGATAGGGCGGTCAGCCTAGGCGATTTTGGCGAAAGGCGAAAGCGCCTGTTCAGATTTCGCGGACGGCGACCATCATCGACAGGCTTTGCGTGGCGCCTGGCGCCAGCATCGCCATGCCCACGGGCCGGTTGATCGCGTCCGGCATATGGCTGACCGGCTCCAGGCAGAAGAAGTCACCGGCGGGCGGGCGGAAGACATGCAGCCAGTCCGCGCCCTTAGCCGTCAAGGTCAGGCGGATGCCGTCGCCGCGATCGACCAGCGCCACATGGTCCCAGCCGCCATGGACATTGTCGATCAGGCTGTCGCCGGTCACGCGCGCGCCCTGCGACCAGTCGCCCAGCGCATCGGCCGACACTTCCCGTTCGGGCAGCATGTCGGGGGAGGAGAGCCAGAGCGTGTCGGCGTGGAAGCGCAGCATCGTGTCGCCGTCCAGCGCGAAATAGGGATGGAAGCCAAGGCCGCAGGGCATCGGGCTGTCGCCCAGATTCTGCACCAGCAGCGTGACTTCCAGCGCATCCTCGCCCAGCCGCACATGCTGCTGCGCGCGCCAGGCCCAGGGCCAGCCTGCATCGCCCTCATGCGTCTGTTCCAGCCTGACGTCATGGCCCGATTGCTCCAGCACATGCCAGGGCCGCTGCCAGCCAAAGCCATGGATGCTGTGGGGATGATCGCCGAAATTGAGCGGCAACTGATAGCTTTGCCGGTCCACCACATAGCGCCCATGGGCGATGCGGTTGGCATAGGGCACCAGCGGGAAGCTGGCCATGTCCAGCGGATCATGGCTGTCCTGCGGCGCGCGGCGCAGCAGGGCCACGCCGTCGCGATCGAAGGACAGGATCGACCCGCCAATGTCCGGGGCGAGCGCGCAACTGAGCGCGCCCGCCTTCAGGGTGACGATCTTGCTCAGCCGACCATGTCCTCAAGCTCGCGGCCCTTGGTCTCATGGACCATGGCGCGCACGAAGAAGAAGGAAATGGCGGCGAACAGGGCATAGCCGGTATAGGTCACGACCAGGCCCGGCGACACGGCGAGCGAGGGGAAGCTGACCGAGATCGCGGCATTGGCGATCCACTGGGCAAAGCCGGCGACGGCCAGGCCCGAACCACGGATCTGGTTGGGGAACATCTCGCCCAGCATCACCCACATGATCGGACCCCAGCTCAGGTTGAAGAAGATCACGTAGAGGTTCGCCGCGATCAGCGCCATCAGGCCATTATGGCCCGGCAGCACCACGCCGCCATCTGCGCCGGTGACGGCGGTGGAGAAGGCATAGGCGACGATCGCCAGCGTCACCGCCATGCCGGCAGAGCCGATCAGCAGCAGCGGCTTGCGGCCGATCTTGTCGACCAGCATGATCGTGCCCAGGCACGCGCCGATCGACAGCACGCCGGACAGGATGTTGATCTGCAGCGCATTATCCTCGGAAAAGCCGACGGCTTCCCACAGGGTGGCGCCATAATAGAAGACGACGTTGATGCCGACCAGCTGCTGGAATACGGCCAGGCCAATGCCTGCCCAGACGATCGGGCGCACCTTGCCGCTGGCCTTGTCGATCAGGTCGCTCAGCCTGGGGCGGTGATGATCGGCGGCCAGGCTGGCGCGGATCTCGCTGACCTTGCGATTGGCTTCCTCGGCACCGAACAGCTTGGTCAGGACCGCGCGGGCGCGTTCGTCCTGGCCGCGCGCGACCAGATAGCGGGGGCTTTCCGGGATCACCAGCAGCGCCAGGAAATAGATGGCGGCCGGGATCGCCTGCAGCCAGAACATCCAGCGCCATGCCGGGAAGTCGAGCCACAAGGGCGCGGTCGAACCGCCGGCATAGCGGGCCAGCACGAAATTGGCGACGAACGCGCCGGTGAGGCCGGAAATGATCATCACCTGCTGCACGCTCGACAGCCGGCCGCGGATCGATGCGGGGGTGACTTCGGAGATATAGACGGGCGAGATGACGCTCGCCGCGCCCACGCCCAGGCCGCCGATGATGCGGGCAATGATGAAGATGGCGGAGGAACCGGCGGCACCGGCCAGCAGCGCGCTCACCAGGAACAGGATCGCCGCCAGCATCATCACGCCACGACGGCCGATGATATCGGCCATGCGGCCCGCGCCGAACGCGCCGATCGACGAACCGACCAGGATCGCGCCGACATTGACGCCGATGCCCAGCTTGCCCAGGTCGAAGGCGGCTTCCAGCCCCTTCTGGGTGCCGTTGATGACGCCCGAATCATAACCGAACATGAAACCGCCGATCGTGGCGACGGCCACGATCGCTGCGATGAAGGCCATATTGACCTTCCCGGCGCTCCCCTCACTCATCTGCTTGTCCTTCCAGCTCTCTATTTCTTCTATATCGTGGCGACATGGCCCGGCAGCCCCGCGACGCCGGCGTCGAAGGCGAACAGATCGCCCGCCAGGGGCTGTTCTGTCAACGCTGTCACATCCAGTCCCTTGCGCGCCGTCGTGGCATAGGCCGTCATCAGCTCCGGGCCGCCAAAGGCGATCTTGGTGATGTTGGCGACGGGGAAGCGGATTTCCCGCATCAGCCGCCCGGCCGGGTCATAGCGGCGCACCGCCCATCCGCCGAACAGTCCGGTCCACAGGCAGCCTTCGGCATCGACCGTGGGGCCGTCGGGATAGCCCGCGCCATCCTCGATCCGCGTGAACAGGGTGGCGGCGCCGGCGACGCCATCGGCATCTACCGGGCATTGCCAGATGGCGCGGCCCAGCGTGTCTGTATGATAGAGGATACGCCCGTCGGGCGAGAGGGCTGGGCCGTTGGTAATCGACACGGCGGCCAGCCCGCTCTCGACCAGGTCGCCGCGATGCAGCCGGTAAAAACGGCCGCTTTCCTCTGCCTCGGCATCGTCCATCGACCCGAACCACAGGGCGCCGCCGGGCGCCACCGTGGCGTCGTTCAGCCGGTTGCCCGGCCGATGCGCTTCGGGCGCGTGGAGCAGGGTGAAGGCGCCGCTCTTCGGATCGAAGCGATGCACGCCTGATTGCAGGCCGACCGCGAACAGCCCGTCGTCGGTCGGCACGATCCAGCCGACCTGGCCCGGCGTGGTCCAGCTCTTGGACACGTCCAGCGCCGGGTCGAAGCGGTGGATCGCATGGCCCTTGATGTCGACGAACCACAAGGCCGCCTCGCGCGCGACCCAGATCGGCCCTTCGCCCAGTATCGCCCCGACCGACAGGACGCTGCGCGGTGCGGCGTCGCTCATCTCAGCGCCAGCCGGCGTCGATGAAATAGTCATGGCCGGTGCAATAGCGCGCATCGTCCGACGACAGGAACATGGCCAGCGCGGCGACGTCGACCGGCAGGATGCGGCCGTCCAGGCACTGGGCCGCGACGATCTCGGCCTCGCCTTCGGGCGTGTACCATTTTTCCTGGCGCAGCGTCTTCACATTGCCCGGAATGATGGTGTTGACGCGGATATTGTCGCGGCCAAGGTCGCGGGCCAGGCTGCGGGTCAGCCCCTCGATCGCCGCCTTGGCGGTCTGGTAGAGGATGAGGTCGGGCAGGGCCAGGTGCCAGCTGATCGAACCGAAGTTCAGGATCACGCCGCCGCCTGCGCGCTTCATCGCCGGGATCGCCGCCTGCGCCGCGAAGAACTGGTGGCGCAGATTGACCGCCATCCGCTCGTCCCAATAGGCCTGGGTCACGTCCTCGATCGTGTGGCGATCGTCATTGGCGGCGTTGTTGATCAGGATGTCGATCCCGCCCAGTTCCGCCTCGACCCGCGCCATCATCGCCTGCAGCGCGTCGATGTCGCGCAGGTCGCAGGCGTGGAAGATCGGGGTGAAGGCACAGCCGCTCAACCGTGCGGCCAGCGCCTCGCTCTCGGGGATGGCGATGTCGCAGAAGGCGACATGTGCGCCCTGCATCGCATAGGCTTCGACCAGCCCTTCGCCGATGCCGCTGCCGCCGCCGCTGATGAAGACCCGCTTGCCCTTCAGGCTCGGGTAGATGGCGCGGCTCATGCAGTTTCTTTCTGGTCGACGGCCGAGAGCAGACCGCGCCCGGCAAGATTGGTCATCAGTGCGGTCAGGCCAAAGGTCCAGGGTGCGGCGTCCTTCGACGTCACCACCGGATTGATCAGCTTGCCCAGGCGCGGGGTGGAGATAGCAACGATGTCACCGACCTTGTGCGTAAAGCCGCGGCCCTCCTCGTCACGGTCCTGCACTGGCGCGAACAGCGTGCCCAGGAACAGGGCGAAGCCATCGGGATATTGATGTTCCGACAGGGTCTGGCGCACCAGTTCCAGCGGATCGCGGCTGATCTGGTCCATCCGGCTCGTGCCTTCGAGCATATAGCCTTCCGGCCCCTCGATGGTCAGGCCGACTTCGGCATTGCGCACATCGTTGATGGTGAAGTCGCCGTCGAACAGGCGGACGAGCGGGCCGAGCGAGCAGGACGCATTATTGTCCTTCGCCTTGCCCAGCAGCAGGGCGGAGCGCCCTTCGAAATCGCGCAGGTTGACGTCGTTGCCCAGCGTCGCGCCCACGGCCTGGCCATCGGCATTGACCAGCAGCACGACCTCGGGCTCGGGATTGTTCCAGGTGGAATCGGACCGGATGCCGATTTCCGCCATCGGGCCGACCGTCGCCAGCACCGGCGCCTTGGTGAAGACTTCCGCGTCCGGGCCGATCGCGACTTCCAGATATTGCGACCACAGGCCGTCCTCGATCAGCGCGGCCTTGAGCGCTGCGGCTTCCTCGGTGCCCGGCACCACGGCGCGGATCGATCCGCCCACCCGTTCTTCCAGGCGACCACGGATTTCTGCGGCAGCGCCGGCATCGCCGCGCGCCCGTTCCTCGATCACGCGCTCCAGCGCCGACAGGGCAAAGGTCACGCCACAGGCCTTGACACATTGCAGGTCGACCGGGCTCAGCAGGGCCGCTTCGATCGCGTCCAGATCGCCGATTTTCTCGCCATCGGTGGCGGCGACGAAGGGCAGCTTCTCGACCAGCTGGGCGCTGGTCGGCGCGATCGCGCTCATGTCGTAAACGATGCCCTGCGACACCAGGATCGGGCTCGGGCCCGCGTTCGTCTGGATGCGGCCCAGGAAAAGCCCGGTCCGCCAGTCATGCGGCAGACAGTCAAGCAAGGCGGTATCCCCCGGCATCATCTTCTCCTATGCACCTGGTTGTTGATTGATAGCGCTACCAACATGGAAGGGCGGTGCAAGTCAAGACCCCCTGATGAAAATCGCTCGCAGCGACGGGGCGTCGGGGCTTTGCTGGCCGCGGGTCAGGCGTCATGGCGTGCGCGTGGCACGGCGAATTTCCGGCCTTGCCGCTACGTCAGCCCTTTTCAGTCCCGCCGGGCTGCGGCATAGAAGGGGGACTATGAAGAAGAACCAAGAGAGCGTGCCGGACGCCGGCGCAGAAGCCCTCCAGCCAGAGGATAATGCCCCCGATCTCGCCGATGCGGCGCGCAAGTCTGCCGGAAAGGCCGTGTGGATGGGGACTGCCGTGGGCATCGGCTCGGCCGCGATCGTCGCTGCTTTGCTCTATACCAAGAAGCGTCGCTGAGCCGGTCGGGGCCTGGTCCAGGCCCCGCGGCCATCCGCCATCAAAAAAAAAGGAGGCGGCATGTTCTGTGACATGCCGCCCCGGTGCGACCCGCTTGGGGTTCTGTATTTTCCCTGCCTTCGTGACGGGAAGGGAAATATTTATGCGCCCGCGCTGCCGCTCAGATAGCTGATCAGTTCGGGCTTGCTGACCGATATGCTCTTGTCGGCATCGGCAGTGGTGAAGGCGCCGCTGGCCCAGGCAGTGACTTCGGCCGGCGGCAGCGTCTTGCCGGTGGCCTTCATCTCCTGATCCTTGAGGGCCACCATCCAGCGCGAAAACTCGCCCTGGTCCAGCTGTCCGTCCTTGTTCGTGTCATAGGCTGGGAATTCCGACTCGACGATCGCGGCGACCGAATTGGCCGGGTTTGCCGGCTGCGCAGCCTGCGGTTCGGCGGGGCTTGCGGGCGCGGCCGGCTGTGCGGCCTGCGCTGCCGGATCGGCCGGCGCAGCCTGCTGCGCCAATGCGGGCGCTGCGACCAGCATGGCGCTCGTCAGAAGCAAGGTGCGGATCATGGCGACATCCTTTATATCATTGAAACGCGTAGGGCCTGCATTGGGCGCCTGCTTTGGCTTCATGCCTTAATTGCCATCACATAATACATGAAGACTAGGAAAAGTTCCTGAATATCGGTTCATCTACGCATTTGGACTTATGAAATGCTTCGGTTCGACTGTCTTTGCTTGGATAATTGCGGCCGGATGAGGCGCGCGCGGGGCAGGGGAGCCTCCTCAATTGCCCCAAAGGGCGCGGGCTGCTAGGCGGCGCGGCAATATCCACCCTCCAGCCGCAGGATTCGCCCATGGTCCCTCGCTATTCCCGTCCCGCAATGACCGCCCTCTGGGAGCCGGAAGCCCGCTTCAAGATCTGGTTCGAGATCGAGGCGCACGCGACCGAGAAGCTGGGCGAACTGGGCGTCGTCCCGCCGTCGGCCGCCAAGGCGCTGTGGGACTGGTGGGCCACCAACCCCGCGATCGACGTGCCCGCGATCGACGCGATCGAAGCCGTCACCAAGCATGACGTCATCGCCTTCCTGACCTGGGTCGCCGAACAGGTGGGCGACGAAGCCCGCTTCATGCACCAGGGCATGACCAGCTCCGACGTGCTCGACACCTGCCTTGCCGTGCAGCTCACCCGCGCCGCCGACCTGCTGATCGAGGATCTCGACAAGCTGCTCGACGTCATCAAGCGCCGCGCCTTCGAGCATAAGCTGACCCCGACCATCGGCCGCAGCCACGGCATCCATGCCGAACCGGTCACCTTCGGCCTCAAGATGGCGGAAGCCTATGCCGAATTTTCGCGCTGCAAGACCCGCCTGATCGCGGCCCGCGAGGAAGTCGCGACCTGCGCCATTTCGGGTGCGGTCGGCACCTTCGCCAATATCGACCCGCGCGTCGAGGAGCATGTCGCGCAAAAGCTCGGCCTCGCGATCGAGCCGGTCTCGACCCAGGTGATCCCGCGCGATCGCCATGCCATGTTCTTCGCCACCCTGGGCGTCATCGCCAGCTCGATCGAGCGCCTCGCCGTCGAGGTCCGCCACCTGCAGCGCACCGAAGTGCTGGAGGCTGAGGAATATTTCTCGCCCGGCCAGAAGGGCTCGTCGGCGATGCCGCACAAGCGCAACCCGGTCCTCACCGAAAACCTCACCGGCCTCGCCCGCATGGTGCGCAGCTATGCGCTGCCCGCCATGGAAAATGTGGCGCTGTGGCATGAGCGCGACATCTCGCACTCCTCGGTCGAGCGCTATATCGGCCCCGACGCGACCATCACCCTCGACTTCGCGCTCGGCCGCCTGACCGGCGTGATCGACAAGCTGCTCGTCTACCCCGAGCGGATGATGAAGAATCTCGACAAGATGGGTGGCCTGGTCCACTCGCAGCGCGTGCTGCTGGCCCTGACCCAGGCCGGCGTCAGCCGCGAAGACAGCTATCGCTACGTCCAGCGCAACGCGATGAAGGTCTGGGAATCCGATGGCCAGCTCTCGCTGCTCGAACTGCTCAAGGCCGACGAAGACGTCGCCAAGGCATTGAGCGCACAGGAAATCGAGGACAAGTTCAACCTCGACTATCACTTCAAGCAGGTCGACACCATCTTCGCCCGCGTCTTCGGCGAAGCCTGACCTCGCACGCGGCCAGCACCGCGCGAAAGTAAAGAAGAGGGCGCCCGACCACCCGGTCCGGCGCCCTTTTGCGTCTTTGCGAGCATGGCGAAGTCATGACGATAACGGATTTTGCCCGCTGATGATCAAGAGGTGCCCTCACCATCGTCGTCATCCCGGACTTGATCCGGGATCCATTCAACGCTCCCCATCCGTCGCAGCGCAGAATGGATCCTGACTTTCGTCAGGATGACGTCCGTGGTGATTGGCAGGCTCCGACTAATTGCTGCTGTAAATTCCTCCCCTTTCAGGGAAGGATGGTCTGGAAGCGATCAGAAGCGGCCCATCCCATCATCGTCACCCTGAACTTGTTTCAGGGTCCATTCCTCCCAATAGACCAATGGCTTGTTAGGCTTGATAGCTGCTGGAACAAGCTCAGCATGACGTAGGTGGGATGGCCGCAACCCACCCTCGATTGCTGTCCACAGAGCCGATCGCTACAAAGCGCTCCCCGCAGCGACCTGTCCGCTTATGGCCGGAAAAGCTGCCCGGCGCGACACGACCATTCTTGGCCACTCCCCAAAATCGTCCGTATCGCTGAAACCGGACACTCATTCAGGTGGCACATTGAAGGCTACATGACCAAATCTGGCCAATAAAGCTTATTGAAGGATAGAAACAGCCGGGCGTTACTTGTCCTGCTTACATGCAAGATCGGCGGCGTAGACCCTCCAGCCGGCAACCACTGCATCGCGTTGACGACTCGAACCGCCGTTCACAATTGATCCGAAGCTCTCGCCGGTGATTTGATTGAGCACCGCATCAAGTCCATCTACGACCTGCTCTGGCCCGTAGTGGCGCATCCCTTCGAACGCGTCTGGGGCGTGGTTCACGAGGGAGATCGCCTGCGTGCGTAGATGGCGACGATCATCCATCTGGGCAATGATGGCAGGCACTGCTACGTTACCCAACGCTTCAAGCTGGTCGAATACATGCTGCTGCTGATCGCCATCGACTTGACCGAGATTGGCGATGAGCGTGCGCACCTTCGCGAAGTGGGGAAGCGTGGTATTGGCCCGCCACGATGCGACGATCTTCGCCTGCCGTGAAGCTTCGGTGCGTGTAGCGGCGACCGTCAGGTCAGTTGCCCGCTTCAATGCGTCCGGCGTATAGCCAGCAAAGTATAGGCTAACAGGACCATCATCTCCTCGGTTAAGAAATAGGATGGTCGGTTCGCCAGCTAAGCCAAGCATCGCAGCATTAGATGGCTTGTATGTGGCATCCTGCGGATAGAAGCGGACAGTCGCACTGCTCATGTCTTCGCCTTTCACGACGCTCTCGACCTTTATAGGGATGTCCAGATACCCCGGTGACGGCTTTGCCGCTTCCTCGGTAAGTTGTTGCTTCGGCACATCCATCTTGCCGATAAGTACAATGCTGGACCCAGCGAGCAGCGTGGCGAGCTTTGGGTCCGATGGGCAGAGCCGCGCTGAGACAGGCGAGGAGTTGGAGGTTGGAGAGACGCCCAATCCAAAAACAATCGCGAGAAGTGTAATCCGCATGATCATGATGATGACGATGCCACTTCCGGCGCAAGCTCGCTATCGACGATTGTTGCCGCATGATTTTTACTGTCCAACGTCCGTTATCTTCAGCCCTCCCTCCAGAAGCCGACAGTCCGCAAACCACCCAAATCTGTCCTACACCCAGCCACCCCTGCTACATCATCCAAGGCTCTTTCCCATCGTCCGCGCGCCGTCCATCCTCGCACGAAGATTTCCAACGCGCGCACGAAAATGTCACAATGTGCGGGAAATATGCGAAGTTAAGCGCGGCCGATCCTATTTTCGGCCCTTGTGCCTGGGGCGCAATCGCGGCGCCGCGTCGGACTGGCGGCGGACCAGTTCATAGTCCAGCAGCATGTGCGGCGGGCCATCCTCGCTCTGGGCGCGGCGGCCCTTGATATGGCGCACCAGCAGGTCGACCGCCGCCCGCGACATGGCGCTGATCGGCTGGCGGATGGTGGTCAGTTCCGGCCAGATGGTGGTGGCGAGCGAGGTATCGTCAAAGCCGCAGACGGTAAGGTCGCCCGGCACGTCCAGCCCGTTGCGATGGGCGATCGCCACCGTCGCGGCGGCCATGTCGTCATTGCTGGCGAAGATGGCGGTCGGCGGATTGTCCCGCGCCAATATATGCTCGGCCGCGTCCAGCCCGGATCGGTAGGTGAAAAAACCCTGTTCCACCAGCGCATCGTCCAGCGCGATGCCGGCTTCGCCCAGCGCGCGGATATAGCCCTGATAGCGTTCCTCGCTCGCGCTCAGGTTCGGATGCCCCTTGATGAAGCCGATGCGGTTATGACCAAGGCCGATCAGGTGCCGGGTCATTTCATAGGCCGCGCCCCGGTCGTCGATGCTGACCGCGGCCAGGCTGGCCGGCGCATGGCCGGTCGCCACGACGACGGCGGGGATGCCCGCCTCGCGCAGCGCATCGATCATCGCTTCATGGTCGCACAGCGGCGGCGGCAGCACGACGCCGTCGATCCGGCCGCGCACCAGATGGTCGACCACCGCCTTGATCGCGGTCTGCTCGTCCCATTTCTCGACGACCAGGTCGATGCCGGCGCGGCTCGACTGGTCCAGGCTCCCGACCAGGAATTCCGACAGATAGGATGCCGACGGGTTGGAATAGAGCAGGCCGATCCGCGTCTCGTCGCCGCCCGCCAGGCTGCGCGCGGCGGCGCTGGGGGAGTAGTTGAGCGCGGCGATCGCCGCCTCCACCTTCTCCTTGGTCGCCGCCCGCACCACCTGCTCGCCATTGATGACCCGCGACACCGTCATCGGCGACACGCCGGCATGTTTCGCCACATCGTTGATGGTGGGCGCGTTGCGTTGGCGGCGGGAACTTCTGGCTTCCATCAGGTTTTCGGGGCCTTCGACATGGGACTAAACCTCTCTGCTAGCGGGATCATTGCGCAAGCTTAAGTAAAATCTCATTTCGGGTGCCCCGGCGCATAGGGAAAGCTCAGCGCCTTGTACCAGTCGAGCGGATGGGCGGGTGCCGCGCTGCCGGCGGGCAGGGGGCGGCCGGACACCGACTGGAAATAGGCGATGCAGGCGTCGCGCCACCATTGCGCTTCGCGATGCTGGATCGCCAGGAAGGTCTCGACCTGCGCGAAGCGCTCGGCATCGACCTGGGGCTTCATCTTGGCCCAGTCCCGCTGCATCGCTGACACCGTTTCGACGCCCCGGTCATAATGATGGATGAGGCCATCCCACAGCGTCTCGCCCGATGCCAAGCGATAGTCCCAGGGCAGGTGATGGAACCACAGCAGTTCGCGCTCCGGCGTGGTCTTCGGATTGTCGAGCAGCTTGGCCAGCGCCGGCGCATATTGGCCGGTGGCATTGCTGCCCGTCCTGCTCCGGTCAAAGCCGATGCCCTGCTTGTCGGCCTTGTGATAATAGACCGGGTTCCATTCGGGCCGTGCCAGTTCCGACACCCAGGGGGCGGGGCCATAATGATGGCCGGTGCCCATGATATGCGCGAGGCCCAGCGGCGTCATATAGTCGACCGCCGCCTCGCGCGATCCCATCATCATCGCGACGATCGGCGTGACCACCTTTGGATCGGGGGAGAAGATCTGCGCCGCCCATTCGCGCGCGACAGCCTCGGCGGTCAGGTCCGTGTCCCACGCCATGCGGCCGAACGCATACCAGTCCGCCTGGTTGAAGATCGACCCGCTCCAGTCGCGGTCGACGCCGATATTGGCAACCCCGGCAATGCCGGTCAGCTTGTGGCCTTCCAGTGAACCGTCGATCACCTTGGCGACGGTCGATCCCTTGCCCCTGGCCAGCGTGTCGCTCTTCAGCGTCTCCTCGAACAGCGTGCCCAGATAGGTAAGGTGGGTCGACTGGCCCAGATATTCCTTGGTGATCTGGAATTCCATCATCAGCGGCGTCTTGGACATCGCGCCGAACAGCGGGTGGAAGGGTTCGCGCGGCTGGAAGTCGATCGCGCCATTCTTCACCTGGACGATGACATTGTCGGCGAACTGGCCGTCGAGCGGCTTGAAGTCGCTATAGGCCTGCTTGGCGCGATCGTCGGGATTGTCATGGGCGTAGACGAAGGCGCGCCACATCACGATGCCGCCATGCGGCTTGACCGCGGCCGCCAGCATGTTGGCGCCGTCGGCATGGGTGCGCTTGTAATCCTGCGGGCCGGGCTGGCCCTCGCTGTTCGCCTTCACCAGGAGGCCGCCGAAATCGGGGATCGCCTTGTAGATTTCGTCGGCCTTGGCTTTCCACCAGGCGGCAACCGCCGGGTCGAGCGGATCGGCGCTTTTGAGGCCATCCAGTTCCATCGGCGCGGTCCATTTGACCGACAGATAGACCTTGATGCCATAGGGGCGGAAAAGGTCGGCCAGCGCCGCCGCCTTGGCGATATAGGCGGCGGTCAGGCTGTCCGACTTGGCATTCACATTGTTGAGCACCGTGCCGTTGATGCCCAGTGAGGCATTGGCGCGGGCATAGTCGGTATAGCGCGGCCCCTTGTAGTCGGGCAGGCGCCACCAGTCCCAGATCGACTGGCCAGCATAGCCGCGCTCCACCGTGCCATCCAGATTGTCCCAATGGTTGAGCAGGCGCAGGCCGATGCGCGGCGCGCTGCGCATATCGATCCGGTCAAGCGCCGCCCCGGTGCGAGCGAGCCGCAGCCAGGCATAGGCGCCATGCAACACGCCGACATCGGTCGCGCCGGCAATCACCGTCACCGGCTTGCCGGCGACCGTCATGGTGCGAATCGCATAGCCGTCAGGCCCCAGGCCGTCGGTCGGCACCGATGGCTTGTCCTGCTGCGCTGCCGACTGCAGCAGGATCGCACCTTGCTGCACTGTTGCTGTTAGGGGCGGAGTGGCGCCGGTCAACCCGGCAATGCCGCGCTGCAATTCCTGCCTTGCGATCGTCAGGGTGGGGCTGGCCCCACCGACAATGCTGCGCGCGTTGGCCCCGATCCGCTGGGCGCCGGCGGCGTCGGCCGGCGCATTGCGCAGCCACAAATCATAACCGTCTTCCGCCAGCGCGCGGGGCGCGCCGATCAAAAGGGCGCCAATTAGCAAGATACTGGCCATGATCCAGCAAAACAGGCGCGCAAACATTCGGTCCTCTCCCCCTTGGCCCGCAGGCAATTTTTTGGTGCATTGCCAACGGTGGCATTGACAAGCAGCTCTTGGGTTGTGATGGTAACGCTATCAGTTGATCGGCGGCAAGCAAAAAGGAAAGCCGCGACAAAATTGGAGAGGGGCGTCGTGATCCGGTCAGTTCAGTTTTTGTGCGCAGCATCAGCGCTGTCGCTGGTGATGGCGGCGCCGCTCACGCCCGTTACGGCGGCGCCCACAACCGGCCAGTCGGCCCGCCCACTCTACAAGGATGCGTCCGCCCCGATCGAGGCGCGCGTCGATGATCTGCTGGCGCGCATGACGCTGGATGAAAAGATCGCCCAGATCACCACCGTCTGGACCGACAAGGTGAAGCTGCTGGACGCGCAGGGCGAACTGGACCCCGGCAAGCTCAGCCCGACCTTCCCCAACGGCATCGGTCATTTCACCCGGCCTTCCGACGGGCGCGGCAGTTTCAGCCCGCGCGTCGTGCCCGGCCGCGATCCGCGCCGCACCGTGGCGCTGGTCAACGGCCTGCAGAAATGGGCGATGACGCAGACCCGGCTCGGCATCCCGATCCTGTTCCATGAGGAAGGGCTGCACGGCTATGCCGCCGTTGGCGCCACCAGCTTCCCCCAGTCGATCGCCATGGCGTCGAGCTGGGATCCGGCCATGCTGCGCCAGGTCAATCAGGTGATCGCCCGCGAAATCCGCGCGCGCGGCGTGCCGATGGTGCTCTCGCCCGTGGTCGACATTGCCCGCGACCCGCGCTGGGGCCGGATCGAGGAAACCTATGGCGAGGATCCCTATCTGGTCGGCGAAATGGGCGTTGCTGCGGTGGAGGGGCTTCAGGGCGTTGGCCGTTCGCGCACGCTTCAGCCCAATCATGTCTTCGCCACGCTCAAGCATCTGACCGGCCATGGCCAGCCCGAAAGCGGCACCAATATCGGCCCGGCGCCGGTGTCGGAACGCGAACTGCGCGAGAATTTCTTTCCGCCCTTCGAGCAGGTGGTGAAACGCACCGGCATCGAGGCGGTGATGGCCAGCTATAACGAGATTGACGGCGTGCCCAGCCATGCCAATCGCTGGCTGCTGGAAAATATCCTGCGGGAAGAATGGGGCTTTCGCGGCGCCGTCGTCTCCGATTATTCGGCCGTCGATCAGCTGATGAGCATCCACCATATCGCCGCCAATCTGGAAGAGGCGGCGATGCGTGCGCTCGATGCCGGTGTCGACGCGGACCTGCCCGAAGGCCTGTCCTACGCCACGCTCGGCAAGCTGGTGCGCGAGGGCAAGGTCAGCGAGGCGAAGGTCGACCTCGCCGTGCGCCGCATGCTGGAACTGAAGTTCCGCGCCGGCCTGTTCGAAAATCCCTATGCCGACGCCAATGCGGCGGCCGCGATCACCAATAATGAAGAGGCCCGCGCGCTCGCCCGCACCGCCGCGCAGCGCTCCATCACCCTGCTCAAGAATGACGGCATGTTGCCGCTGAAGCCCGAGGGCACGATCGCGGTGATCGGCCCCAGTGCGGCGGTCGCGCGGCTGGGCGGCTATTATGGCCAGCCGCCGCACAGCGTCTCGATCCTCGAAGGGATCAAGGCGCGGGTCGGCGCCAAGGCCAACATCGTCTTCGCCCAGGGCGTGAAGATCACCGAGGATGACGACTGGTGGGCCGACAGCGTCACCAAGTCCGACCCGGCCGAAAACCGCAAGCTGATCGCGCAGGCGGTCGAGGCGGCGCGCAATGTCGACCGCATCATCCTGACGCTCGGCGACACCGAACAGTCGAGCCGCGAGGGCTGGGCCGACAATCATCTGGGCGACCGCCCCAGCCTCGACCTGGTCGGCGAGCAGCAGGAGCTGTTCGATGCATTGAAGGCGTTGGGCAAGCCGATCACCGTCGTCCTCATCAACGGCCGTCCCGCTTCCACGGTGAAGGTCAGCGAACAGGCCAACGCCATCCTGGAAGGCTGGTATCTGGGCGAGCAGGGCGGCAATGCCGTGGCCGACATCCTGTTCGGCGACGTCAATCCGGGCGGCAAGCTGCCTGTCACCGTCCCGCGCTCGGCCGGCCAGTTGCCGCTCTTCTACAATATGAAGCCCTCGGCCCGGCGCGGCTATCTGTTCGACACCACCGACCCGCTCTATCCCTTCGGCTTCGGTCTCAGCTACACCAGCTTCAGCCTGTCGGCGCCGCGCCTATCCGCCGCCAAGATCGGCACCGGCGGCAAGACCAGCGTCTCGGTGGATGTCCGCAACACCGGCGCGCGGGAAGGGGACGAGGTCGTCCAGCTCTATATTCGCGACAAGGTCAGCTCGGTCACCCGCTCGGTCAAGGAGCTGAAGGGCTTCCAGCGCGTGACGCTGAAACCCGGCGAGAGCCGCACCATCACCTTCAGCGTCGGTCCCGAGGCGCTGCAGATGTGGAACGACCAGATGCACCGCGTCGTCGAACCCGGCGATTTCGAGATCATGACCGGCAACAGCTCGGTCGCGCTCCAGTCCACCACCCTGACGGTGCAATAAGCCATGATGACGACCCGCTTCGCCCGCCGCCAGGCGCTCGGCCTGCTCGCCTCCACCTCTGCGCTCGCCGCCGCCCCGCTGGCGGCGAAGGGGAAGGGCGGCCCGCTCTACAAGGATGCTTCCGCCCCCATCGACCTGCGCGTGCGCGACCTGCTCGGCCGCATGACCCTGGAGGAAAAGGTTGGCCAGATCATCGCGCTCTGGGCGACCAAGGCCGACATCATGGATGATCTCACCTTCTCGCCGGCAAAGGCGAGCAAGGCCTATCCGGCAAGCTTCGGCCAGATCACCCGCCCGTCCGACCGGCGCGGCGCGCCCAATGGATCGACCCAGGCCGGCGGCGTCGGCGCGCGCTGGCGCACCCCGGCCGACACCGTCGCCTTCATCCATGCCGTCCAGAAATGGGCGGTGGAGGACACTCGCCTCGGCATCCCGATCCTCTTCCACGAGGAATCGCTCCACGGTTACATGGCGACCGACGCCACCATGTTCCCGATGGCGATCGGCCTTGCCGGCAGCTTCGATCGCCAGCTGATGACCGATGTCCAGTCGGTTATCGCTCGGGAGGTCCGCGCGCGCGGCGTCCATCTCGCCCTCTCGCCGGTGGTCGACATCGCCCGCGACCCGCGCTGGGGCCGGATCGAGGAGACTTTTGGCGAAGACCCCTATCTCTGCGGCGAGATGGGCGTGGCCGCCGTGCTGGGCCTGCAGGGGGAGGGCAAGCAGATCGGCCCGGACAAGGTCATGGCCACGCTCAAGCATATGACCGGCCATGGCCAGCCGCAGGCGGGCGAGAATATCGCACCCGCGCCGATCAGCGAGCGCGAACTGCGCGAGAATTTCTTCCCGCCCTTCCGTCAGGTGGTCAAGCGCACCGGCATCGCCGCCGTCATGCCCAGCTATAACGAGATTGACGGCGTCCCCAGCCACCAGAACAAGTGGCTGCTCGGCGATATCCTGCGCGGCGAATGGCATTTCGATGGCGCCGTGGTCAGCGATTATGGCGCCGTCCCCGAACTCGACACCATCCACCATGTCCAGCCCGACCTGGAGGCGACGGCCCGTGCCGCGCTCCGCGCCGGGGTCGATTGCGAGCTGCCCGATGGCCTGGCCTATCGCACGCTCGTCGAACAGGTCCGCGCCGGAAAAGTGCCCCTTGAGGCCGTCAACCTCGCAGCCAAGCGCATGTTGACGCTCAAGTTCCGCGCGGGCCTGTTCGAAAATCCCTGGCCACGCGCCGATTATGATGCGCTCACCGGCAATGCGGAGGCGCGCGCGCTGGCGCTCAAGGCGGCGCACAAGTCGATCGTCTTGCTCAAGAATGACGGCATCCTGCCACTGAAGCCCGGCGCCCATCGCAAGGTGGCCGTGATCGGCCCCAATGCCGCGATCGCGCGGCTGGGCGGCTATTCCTCGATCCCGCGCCAGGCGATCTCGTTGCTCGACGGGGTGAAGGCGAAGCTCGGCAACCGGGCGGACATCGTCCATGCTCAGGGCGTCTTCATCACCCAGAGCGAGGATCGCTCGGTGGATGAGGTCTTCCTCGCCGATCCGGCGAAGAACCGCCAGCTGATCGCCGAAGCGGTCGAGGTCGCGAAGGCCGCCGACATCATCCTGCTCGCCATCGGCGACACCGAACAGACCAGCCGCGAAGGCTTCGCCAAAAACCATCTGGGCGACCGCACCAGCCTCGATCTGGTCGGCGAACAGAATGACCTGTTCGCCGCGATGAAGGCGACCGGAAAGCCGGTGGTGGTGTGCGCGATCAACGGTCGCCCGCCCAGCTATCCGGCCGTGGTCGATGGCGCCAATGCGCTGATCGAATGCTGGTATCCGGGGCAGGAGGGCGGCACGGCCATGGCCGACATATTGTTCGGCGACGTCAATCCGGGTGCCAAGCTGCCGGTCACGGTGGCACGCGACGCCGGTCAGATCCCGATCTTCTACAACCGCAAGCCATCCTCTCGGCGCGGCTATCTCTTCGCCGATGCCAGCCCGCTTTTCCCGTTCGGCTTCGGCCTCAGCTACACCAAATTCGTCTTTGGTCCGCCGCGCCTGTCGGCCAGCCGCATTGGCGTGGGCGGCGACGTGACGGTGGAGGTCGATGTCCGCAATGTCGGCAATGTCGCGGGCGAGGAAGTGGTGCAGCTCTATGTCCATGACCAGACCGCCTCGGTCACGCGTCCGCTCAAGGAGTTGAAGGGCTTCGAACGGATCGCGCTGGCGCCGGGCGAAAGCCGCACCGTGCGCCTGACCATCGGTCCCGAAGCCTTCGCGCTGTGGAATCTCGACATGCGCGAAGTGGTCGAACCCGGCCTGTTCGACATCATGGTCGGGCCGGACAGCGCTACTCTTCAGACGGTTACATTGGAAATCGCCTGACGGTATTGGCCTGACCAATATCGTTGAAGGAATTTTGATTATCGCCTATGGCCATGATTGGTCATACCAGTTTTAGGGGAGCTTCCATGCCCAAGATTACCGGCGCCAAGGTCATTGTCACCTGCCCTGGCCGCAATTTCGTCACCCTCAAGATCGAGACCGAAGAGGGCGTCTATGGTCTGGGCGATGCGACCCTCAACGGCCGCGAACTCTCCGTCGCCTCCTATCTGCAGGACCATGTCATTCCCTGCCTGATCGGCCGGGACGCGCACCAGATCGAGGATATCTGGCAATATCTCTACAAGGGCGCCTATTGGCGCCGCGGCCCGGTGACGATGTCGGCCATCGCCGCCGTCGATACCGCGCTCTGGGACATCAAGGGCAAGATTGCCGGCCTGCCGGTCTATCAACTGCTCGGTGGCGCCAGCCGCGAAAGCGTCATGGTCTATGGCCATGCCAATGGCACGACGATCGAGGATACGGTCAAGGTCGCGCTGGAATATCAGGCGCAGGGGTACAAGGCGATCCGCATCCAGTGCGGCGTCCCCGGCATGGCATCGACCTATGGCGTGTCGAAGGACAAATATTTCTACGAACCCGCCGACGCCGACCTGCCGACCGAAAATGTCTGGAATACCAGCAAATATCTCCGCATCGTCCCCGAACTGTTCAAGGCGGCCCGCGAAGCGCTGGGCTGGGACGTGCATCTGCTGCACGACATCCATCATCGCCTGACCCCGATCGAGGCCGGGCGTCTGGGCAAGGATCTGGAACAATATCGCCCCTTCTGGCTGGAAGATGCGACCCCGGCGGAAAATCAGGATGCGTTCAAGCTGATCCGCCAGCACACCACCACGCCGCTGGCCGTGGGCGAGATCTTCAACTCGATCCATGATTGCCGCGAACTGATCCAGAACCAGCTGATCGACTATATCCGCGCCACCGTGGTCCATGCCGGCGGCATCAGCCATCTGCGCAAGATCGCGAACCTCGCCGATCTCTATCAGGTCCGCACCGGCTGCCATGGCGCGACCGACCTGTCGCCGGTCTGCATGGCCGCCGCGCTCCACTTCGATCTGAGCGTCCCGAACTTCGGCGTGCAGGAATATATGCGCCACACGCCCGAGACCGATGCCGTCTTCCCCCATGCCTATACGTTCGAAAACGGCGCCATGCATCCGGGCGACAAGCCGGGCCTGGGCGTCGACATCGACGAGGAACTGGCCGCCAAATATGAATATAATCGCGCCTTCCTGCCGGTGAACCGGCTCGAAGACGGCACCATGTTCAACTGGTGATCGCTTGACCTGCTTTGGCCACTCCACTCCGTCATCCCCGCGAAAGCGGGGATCCGTCTCCTGTCATAGCCCCAATCGCGAGGTCCGGAGGTGGATTCCCGCTTTCGCGGGAATGACGAACCATTGTCGGAGTGGCCAATGACCACGATTCCCAAACCGTCCGGAAAGGTCCGCTGGATCGTCTGCGGCCTGCTCTTTGCGGCGGTGGTGCTGAGCTATATCGACCGGCTCGTCCTGCCGACGCTCAAGCCTGATCTTCAGGCCCGCTATGGCTGGAGCGAGAGCGGCTATGCCGATCTCGCCATCTGGTTCCAGGCCGGATACGGCATCGCCTATGTCGCCTTCGGCCGGCTGATCGACCGGATCGGCGCGCGGGCCGGCTATGCGCTGGCGGTCGGCCTGTGGACGGTCGGCCATGTCATGCACATCTTCTTCACCTCGACCGCCGGCATGCTGTTCGCCCGCATCCCGCTGGCAATTGGTGAGGCGGGGACATTCCCGGCGGCGATCGCCGCCACCAATGAATGGTTTCCCAAGAAGGAACGCGCCTTCGCCATCGGCATCTTCAATGCAGGCTCCAATGTCGGCGCGATCCTGACGCCGCTGATCGTCCCGGTCATCGCCGTGACGCTGGGCTGGCGCTGGGCCTTCATCCTCACCGGCCTGCTGACGGTCTTCTGGCTCGCCGCCTGGCTGGGCTTCTACCGTCGCCCGCGCGAGAAGAAGGGGCTGAGCGCCGAGGAACTGGCCTGGATCGAGGCGGACCCGCAGGAACCGGCCCGTCCGGTCAAGTGGCGCACCCTGTTCCGCTATCGCCAGACCTGGGCCTATATGACCTCGCGCTTCCTGATCGATCCGGTCTGGTGGACCTTCCTCTTCTGGCTGCCCGATTTCTTCAACAAGCAATATGGCGTGAAGATGCTGGACTTCGGCCCGCCGCTGATCGCCGTCTATCTGCTGGCCGATGTCGGTTCGGTCGCGGGCGGCTGGCTGTCGTCGCGGCTGATGGGCCGGGGCATGGCCATCAATCCCGCCCGCAAGACGGCGATGTTCTGCGCCGGGCTTTGCGCCCTGCCGATCGCCTTCGCCGCACAGGCGCCCAGCATGTGGATCGCGGTTGGCCTGATCGGCCTCGCCTGCGCCGGGCATCAGGGCTTCTCGGCCAATGTCTATGCCTTGCCGGGCGATCTCTTCCCGCGCTGGATGGCGGGGTCGGTGGTCGGCCTTGGCGGGCTGGCCGGCGCGATCGGCGGCATGCTGATGGCCAAGTTCGCCGGCATCATCCTGGAAACCGTCGGCAGCTTCCAGCCGATCTTCATCGTCGCATCCTGTGCCTATCTGCTGGCGCTGCTGGTGCTGCACCTTATCGTCCCGCGCTATGCGCCCGTGACTCTCTCGCAAGAGGCTGCCTGATCCCGTGACCCGTCTATCGTCCGCCACGCTCGCCGGCCTGCCCGCCGATATCGTCCGTCCCGGCTATGATCGCGCGGCGGTCCGCCCCGGCGTCGTCCATCTCGGCATCGGCGCCTTCAACCGCGCGCATCAGGCGGTGATCTTCGATGATGCGCTGACCGCCGGCGACCTGCGCTGGGGCGTGATCGCCGCGTCGCTGCGCTCACCCGGCGTGCGCGACCAGATGATGCCGCAGGACTGCCTCTACACCATGCTGGTGCGCGACGGATCGGCCGAGCAGGCGCGCATCATCGGCGTGGTCAGCCAGGTATTGGTCGCGCCGGAAGACCCGGCCGCATTGGTCGCCGCGCTCGCCGCGCCCGACACCCATATCGTCACCCTCACCGTGACCGAAAAGGGCTATAAGCTCGACCCCGCGACCGGCGCCCTGATTGAGGGCGATCCCCAGCTCGCCGCCGACCTTGCCTCGCTCGCCGCGCCACAGACCGCGCCCGGCTTCCTCGTCGCCGCGCTCGCCGCGCGACGGGCCGCGGGCCTGCCGCCCTTTACCGCGATCAGCTGCGACAATCTGCCGCACAATGGCACCCGGCTGCGCAACGCCGTGCTGGCGCTCGCTGCCCGGCACGATCCGGCGCTGGCCGACTGGATCGCGGCAGAAGGGGCCTTCCCCGAAACCATGGTCGACCGCATCGTCCCCGCCACCACTGACGCCGACATCGCCGCGCTCGCCGGCCGGCTCGGCGTCGAGGATCAGGCCATGGTCAAGACCGAACCCTTCCTGCAATGGGTGATCGAGGATAAATTCTGCGGTCCGCGCCCGGATTTCGGCGCCGGGGTTCAGGTGACCGCCGCCGTCGCCCCCTGGGAGGAGGCGAAGCTGCGCCTGCTCAACGGCGCGCATAGCGGCATCGCCTATCTCGGCGGCCTCGCCGGCATCGACCATGTCCATGAAGTGCTCGCGCTGCCCGAAGCCCGGCATTTCGTCGAAAGTCTGTGGGACGAGGCGCAGACCACGCTGTCGCCGCCGCCCGAACTGGACGTCGCCGCCTATCGCCGCGAGCTGATGGCGCGTTTCGACAATCCGACCCTGCAGCATCGCACCCGCCAGATCGCGATGGACGGCTCGCAAAAGCTGCCCCAGCGCCTGCTCGCCACCATCGCCGCGCGGCTGTCGGCAGGGCAGGGGATCGATGCCCTGTCGCTCGCCGTCGCCGCCTGGGTCCGCTGGCAGGCCGGCATCGATGATCGGGGCGAAGCGCATGTCGTCGACGATCCGCTCGCCGCTGCCATCGCGGCCCGCCTTGCCGACGCCCCTTCCACCGAGGCTCGGGTCGACGCGATCCTCGCCTTCGACGCCGTGGTGCCCGCCGACCTTGCCGGCAACGCCGCCTTCCGCGCCGCGCTGATCCGCTGGCTCGCCATCCTCGAAGCCGACGGCGCCCGCGCCGCGCTCGCCCAGCTCTGACGGAGCCCCTGATGAAGACCCTGCGCACCATCCTGCTCGCCTCCTGCCTGCTCAGCCCCGCCGCCCTGCTGGCAGCGCCGCGCGACAGCGTCTCGATCAGTCGCGACTGGCGCTTCACCAAGGGCGATCCTGCCGGCCTGACCGAGGATCTGCGCTATGATGTACGCCCGCCCATTGAGGATGCCTGCGACGGCAAGGTGGCCGACGCCCGTCCCGACGCGGCGGTGCAGGTGGACGACAGCGGCGCCCGCGTGCTCAAGCCCTGGATATTGCCCAGCGCCAATCCCTTCATCGCCGATACCGCCAAGCATCATACCCGTCCCGCCGGCAATCCGGGCGGCACCGTCTCCTATGTCCAGCCAGGCTTCGACGACAGCGGCTGGACCCATGTCGACCTGCCGCACGACTGGGCCATCGCCGGCCCCTTCATCAAGGACGGCCCCTATGGCGGCATGGGCCGCCTGCCCAGCTGGGGCATTGGCTGGTATCGCAAGGCGCTGACCATCCCCGCCAGCGACAAGGGCAAGTCGATCTTCCTCGATGTCGAAGGGGCGATGTCCTACGCCACCGTCTGGCTCAATGGAAAGCTCGTCGGCGGCTGGCCCTATGGCTATAACAGCTTCCGCCTCGACCTTACCCCCTATGCGGTGCCGGGCGGCCAGAACCAGCTCGTGATCCGCCTCGACAATCCGCAGGCTTCGGCGCGCTGGTATCCGGGCGGCGGCCTCTATCGCGACATCTATCTCACCACCACCAACAAGGTCCATGTCGGCCAGTGGGGCA
This sequence comes from Sphingobium sp. L-44, assembly GCF_056859495.1. Taxonomy (NCBI): domain Bacteria; kingdom Pseudomonadati; phylum Pseudomonadota; class Alphaproteobacteria; order Sphingomonadales; family Sphingobiaceae; genus Sphingobium; species Sphingobium sp. L-44. The sequence goes on from NZ_JBSXOQ010000121.1 coordinate 82,524, forward strand.
GTATCGTCCGCACGCCGCAGGTCAGCAAGGCGCAGGCCAGCGTGGACCTGAGCCTCACCCTCGACAATGACGGCGACACCCCGGCGCAGGTCGAGGTCGCGACCGCTCTCTATGCGATCGACGCCAGCGGCAAGCGCATCGGCCGCCCGGTCGCCAGCATCGCCCGCCAGTCCACCAGCATCGCCCCCCATGGCAAGGCGGAGCTGAAGGGCAGCACGATCCTCAGCAACCCGCGCCTCTGGGGTCCGCCGCCGACGCAGCAACCCAACCGCTATGTCGCCGTCTCCACCGTGACCCAGGGCGGCAAGCTGATCGACAGCTACGAAACCCGCTTCGGCGTGCGCGACATCAAGTTCGATCCCGACAAGGGCGTGATCGTCAATGGTGAGCAGATCCCCCTGCGCGGCGTCAATAATCATCATGATCTCGGTGCGCTGGGCGCCGCCTTCAACGCCCGCGCGGCCGAGCGCCAGCTCGAAATATTGCGCGACATGGGCACCAACGCCGTGCGCATGAGCCATAATCCGCCCGCGCCCGAACTGCTCGAACTCACCGACCGCATGGGCTTCCTGGTGATGGACGAGGTATTCGACAGCTGGGAGAAGAAGAAGACCCCGCACGACTTCCACTTGATCTTCCCGGATTGGCATGAGGCCGACGCGCGCGCCATGCTGCGCCGCGACCGCAACCATCCCTCGATCATCATCTGGAGCATCGGCAACGAGGTCGGCGAACAATATGATGGCGAGGCGGGGGCGAAGATCGGCCGCGAACTGGTCGCCATCGCCCATCAGGAAGACCCGACCCGTCCCGCCACCAGCGCGATGAACTATGCCAAGGCGGACATGCTGCTGCCGACCACCGTGGACGTCATCAGCCTCAATTATCAAGGCGCGGGCATTCGCGGCATCGTCGGCCAATATCCCGCCTTCCGCGCGAAATTCCCGGACAAGGTCATCCTGTCCACCGAAAGCGCCTCGGCCCTTTCCAGTCGCGGCGAATATATGTTCCCGGTCGCCGGCGCGATCAGCGGCCCGGTCCGTCCCTGGTCCGGCGGCAATCCCGACACGCATCAGGTGTCGGCCTATGAGATGCATGCCGCCGATTTCGGCTCCTCGCCCGACCGGGTCTGGGCCGCCGATGACCAGAACCCCTATGTCGCGGGCGAGTTCGTCTGGACCGGCTTCGATTATCTCGGCGAACCGACCCCCTATTACACGTCGCGCAGCAGCTATTCCGGCATCCTCGATCTCGCCGGCTTCCCCAAGGACCGCTTCTGGCTCTACCAGGCGCGCTGGCGGCCCGACCTCAAATTCGCGCATATCCTGCCGCACTGGACCTGGCCCGACCGCGTCGGCCAGATCACGCCGGTTCATGTCTTCTCCTCGGCCGACGAGGCGGAACTGTTCGTCAACGGCAAGTCGCAGGGCAAGGTCAAGAAGCGCGATTATGAATATCGCTTCCGCTGGGACTATGTCGTCTATGAACCGGGCGAGGTGAAGGTCGTCACCTGGAAGAAGGGCCAGCCCTGGGCGACGGAGACGATCCGCACCGTGGGCGAGGCGGCGAAGCTGTCGCTGATCGCCGATCGCAGCGCCATTGCGGACGACGGCCGGGACCTCAGTTTCGTGACGCTCAAGGTTCTCGACAAGGACGGCAATGTCGTCCCTGCAGCCAAGCAGGACATCCGCTTCTCGATCGAGGGACCGGGCGAGATCATTGCCACCGATAATGGCGACCCGACCGATCTGACCGCCTTTCCGTCGCATGATCGCAAGGCTTTCAATGGCCTGGCGCTGGTGATCGTGAAGGCCAAGCCGGGCGAGAAGGGGCGGGTAACCGTCCGCGCCAGCGCACCGGGCCTGACCGCGGCGCAGGCCGTCATCAGCACAAATGCCACAGTCCGCTGAAAATTAATAACGTTACCATTTTCACCCGTCCCATATCTTGACAATTGGGACGGGCACTTTATTGGTCTGTAGCTGATAGCGCTACCAGATACGCCCACCGGATAGTCGGGGGCAGCGCTCGGGGAGAGGTTGTATGAACATTTCACGCCACAATAATATCCGTGCGGCCCTGTTCGCCGCATCCGCCTTCGGCGCGCTGGGCCTAGCCCAGGCCGCCGCTGCGCAGGATACCGCTGCACCGGCCGAAACCGCCGCTGCGCCGCAGGACAGCGAAACCGCCGACATCGTCGTCACCGGTATCCGCGCCTCGCTGGAAAGCGCCACCAACGCCAAGAAGAATGCGGTTGCGTTTGGCGACTCGATCTTCGCGGAAGATATCGGCAAGCTGCCCGCCACCAACCTCGCTGAAACGCTGAACCGCATGCCCGGCGTGCGCCTCAACCGCGACATCAACGGTGAAGGCACCCAGGTCGCGATCCGCGGCCTTGGCCCCAGCTTCACCCGCGTGCTGCTCAACGGTTCGCAGCTTCAGGTTGCATCGGATGGCGGCACCAACGGCGGCAGCGCCAACCGCGAAGTCGATCTCGACTTCTTCCCGTCGGAACTCTTCACCCGCCTCGACCTCGCCAAGAGCCCGTCGCCCTCGACGCTCGAAGGCGGCATCGCCGGCACCGTCAACCTGCGCAATGCCCGTCCCTTCGACAAGGAAGGCACCCATGTCACCGTCGTGGCGCAGGGCCAATATACCGACAATAACGACAAGTTCAGCCCGCGCGGGGCGATCGTCGCCAGCCACACCACCGACACGTTCGGCATCCTCGTCGGCGTTGCCGGCGTGAAGACCAAGACCCGCGTCGATGGCTTTGAATCGGTCGGCTGGACCGACGGTAATCTCGGCACCGGCGACGCCGGCGGCAATAATTTCTCCTGGGCCTCGGTCGTTCCCAACAATACCGGCCATGGCCTGGTCGCCGGCCAGCCGGTCGATGTCGTCGCCACGTCGGGCCTCACCCGCGACCAGCTCAGCACCGCACTGATCCCGCGTCTTGGCCGCAAGAGCCTGACCGAAGGCGATCGCTCGCGCATCTCGGCGCTGGCCTCGCTCGAATGGCGCCCGTCGGACGAGCTGCATTTCGCCCTGGACGGCATCTGGGCCAAGTCCAAGCGCGACTACAGCAAGGTCAACATGAACTGGCAGGTCCGCAACTCGGGGCCGGGCACCAGCGCCCAGTCGACCGGCGGCATGGTGCCGATCGACCTGACCGTCGATGACAATGGCGTCGTCACCAGCGGCACCTTCGCCAACTCCTCCTATTTCCTCGAAGCCAGCCTGTTCAAGCAGACGACCAAATTCTGGAACGTCAACCCGAGCGTCAGCTGGCAGCCGACCGAGGATCTGAAGGTCGACCTCAGCGCCAACTGGTCGAAGAGCCGCTTCTTCCGCGAACAGCCGACCTGGGCGTTCCAGACCACGCCGCAGTCGGGCGTCGAAACCTATTATGACAATACGGGTGGCGACTATCCGTCGATCACCAGCAATCTCGACCTCAACGATCCGAACAACGGCAGCTGGCAATGGTATCGCCAGAATATCCAGCTGGTCCGTCGCAAGACCGAGACCAAGGGCGCGCATCTCGACGTGACCTATGGCGATGACATGTTCAACGTGAAGGTCGGCGGCGCCTATGACCAGGCAACCCGTTCGATCCGCGCCTATGACAACAGCACCGCCTATCAGCTGTCGGTCTGCGGCACTGGCTGCACCGGCGCCACCGGCACCGTGCCGACCAGCGCCATCGCCCAATATCTGCGCAGTTCCTCGACCGCCGGCTTCATCGTGCCGGACTTCGACGCGCTCAAGCAGGCCACCAACTATGCCAGCTATCGCGACAGCGCGCCCGAAGCACGCGGGGCCGTCACTGGCGGCGCGACCGGCGACATGGATGAAAAGGTCTGGGGTGCCTATTTCGAACTGAACGGCGTCACCACCATTGCCGGCCGCGACCTGCACATCAACACCGGCATGCGCTACGCCCACACCGACCAGCTGGTGGTCGGTCCGAGCCAGGTCGGCACGGCGATCGTCGACATCACCTCGTCCTCGACCTACGAGAATTTCCTGCCGTCGATCAACCTGACCTATGATGTCGCCGACAATGTGAAGCTGCGTGCGTCGGCCTCGCGGACGATGACCCGCCCGGATGCCGGCGCGATCCTGCCGGGCATCACCTTCTCCGATCCTTCGGCGTTGACCGCCACGGCGGGCAACCCGAACCTCAAGCCCTACACCTCGGACAATTATGACCTGGGCGGCGAAATCTACACTGGCGGCATCGGTTATGTCGGCGTGTCGCTGTTCATGAAGAATATCCAGGGCTTCACCGTCACCACCTCCGAACAGGTTGCCTTCGGGTCGCTCAACATTCCGTTCGACAGCCTGATCTCGACGCAGCAGAACGCCCTCAACGACCGATCGCTCCAGACCGGCATCCCGGTCGCTCAGCTGCCGATCACCGTGAACCGCCCGGTCAACCTGCGCGATCTCAAGATCAAGGGTATCGAAGCGACCTGGGTGCAGCCGCTCGACTTCCTGGTGAAGGGCCTCGGCTTCTCGGCCAACGGCACCTATCTCAAGCAGTCCTCCTCGTCGGGGCTGGTCGCGACCGGCGTGTCGCCCTGGAGCTACAACCTGCAGGGCTTCTATGAAAATGGCGGTCTGTCGGTCAGCGTGAACTATGTCTGGAATGACGAGGCGATCGCCGTGAACGGTCCGCAGAACGGCATCAACGGCGCCGACCTCAAGTCCGACGCCCGTGGCCAGCTCGACATGTCGGCCGGCTATCAGCTGCCCTTCTTCAACAAGGCGCTGCGCCTGACGCTCGATGTGCTGAACATCACCGACGAGCCGATCCGCACCACCTTCGAATATTCGAACGCGGCCTATTCGGTCTATTATCCCGGCCGCACCGTGCTGGCCGGTATCCGGGCCAACTTCTGATCCTCCCCCAGGGATACACTGACAGGGCCGGCGGCAACGCCGGCCCTTTTTCTTGGAAGTCGTTGGGACCGCGGCTTGGCATAGGGCAGGGGCCTTCCAATGTTGGAGGATATTTGGTCTACCCTTGGCCATGACCCTGTCTTCGCTGACGCCTTTGCCATGACCTCGTCGTGACCCGATCGTCGCGTCCCTGTCGCCTCATGGGCGCGTCACTGGCGCGTGGCCATGACCCTGGTGTCGCGTCACCGGCGCGTCGCAGGTCGCGGCCGGCCCGGAAAGGCGCGGAAATGCGTCAACGCCTGCCGCACGACACTGTGAACTTCGATACCGTGATCCTCATATGCCCATTTTGGGGACGCGCCGCCCGCCATCCCCGACCGAAAGGAAGCTGATGATCCGCCCCTTGCTCGCCAGCCTGCCGCTGGCCCTGCTGCTGGCCCAGCCCGCCATGGCAAAGACCTGCACGCCGACCTGGGTGTCGGGCTGGGCCTCCTCGCAATTCCGCCCGACCGGCGACGCGGCACTGCCCGCCGGCACGCTCAAGGACCAGTCGCTGCGCCAGATCGTCCGTCCCTCGATCGCCGGCGAACGGCTGCGGGTGCGCATCTCCAACCTTGCCGGCACGGCGCCGCTCCATATCGCCGGCGTCAGCATCGCCCGTGCCCCTGCCAGCACCTCGCCGGCGATCGATCCCGGCACGCTCATTTCGCTGCGCTTCGATGGCAGCCCGGACCTGATCGTGCCCGCCGGTGCCGACTATCTCTCCGACCCGGTATCGCTGCCGGTCGCCGCGCTCGACACGATCGCCATCACCATCCGCTATCAGGGCGAACCGGAACAGACTTCGCATCCCGGCTCGCGCGCCACTTCCTGGCATCTGCCCGGCGATCATCTGACCGACACGGTGATGGCGGGCGCCGCCTCGTTCGATCATTGGTTCAATCTCGCCGCGCTGGAGGTCGAACGCTGCGCGCCCGCACGGCTGGTCGTGGCGCTGGGCGACTCCATCACCGATGGCAAGGGTTCGACCACCAACGGCAATGATCGCTGGACCGACCGGCTCGCCCAGCGGCTGCAGGCCGATCCCAAGCGGCGCGACATCGCCATCGTCAATCAGGGGATCGGCGGCAACCGGCTGCTGAACGACGGGCTTGGCCCCAATGCGCTGGCCCGGCTCGACCGCGATGTGCTGGCCCAGCCCGGCGTCACCCATCTGGTCTTGCTGGAAGGGGTCAATGATCTTGGCACCCTGACCCGCGACGCGCCCGTCAGTGTCGCGGATCACAAGGCCCATGTCGCCCGCATCATCGGCGCCTATCGCCAGATCATCGCCCGCGCCCATGCGCGCGGGATCAAGGTGATCGGCGCCACCATCATGCCCTTCGTCGGCAATGCCTATTATCATGCCGATGCCCAGAATGAGGCGGACCGGCAGGCGGTCAATGCCTGGATCCGCGCGCCGGGCCATTTTGACGGGCTGGTCGATTTCGACCGTGCCGCCCGCGATCCTGCGCGGCCGGACCGGCTGCTGCCCGCTTATGATGGCGGCGATGCGCTCCATCCCAATCCGGCCGGCTATCGCGCCATGGGTGACGCCGTGCCGCTGACCCTGTTTGATTAACACGCCTTAACCGCGTGATGGCCATCACGCGGCTTTTACGTAAAATCCGCTACGTCTCCCGCGAAAGGGATGACGGGTGATCGAAAAAGCGCCGAGGAAATATCGTCTGCAGGACTATGCCAATGCAGAGGCTGACGTCGCGTTTCGCAGCGATCAGGATGTGCTCGACATCTGGCGTTCGACCACCGACTATCAGCGCCTGACCCCGCATCAGAAGGCGGCGCGGGCCGAGCTTCAGCGGCGCGGCATCCGGGTGGAAGGGCCTTCGGTCCCGCGTTAACGGCGCGGCCGCTTGCTGCCGGATTCCAGCACCGTCTCCATCGCCACGAAGGTCGATGTGCTGGCGACGTGGGGCAGGGCGGAAATCTTCTCGCCCAGCACCATGCGATAGCGGCGAATATCGGACGTGCGGACCTTGAGCAGATAGTCGAAATTGCTCGCCAGCATATGGCATTCCTCGACCTCCGGGATGCGCCTTACCGCCGCATTGAACTCGCGCAGCGCGCTCTCTCGCGTGTCGCTCAGCTTCACCTCGGTAAAGGCGACATGGTCCATCCCCAGCTTGGCCGGATCGACGATCGCGCGAAAGCCGCGAATGACGCCACTCTCCTGCAACCGCTTCAACCGCACCTGGCAGGGCGTCTTGGACAGGCCAACGCTGGCGGCCAGATCGGTCACGGTCATGCGGCCATCCTCGACCAGCGCGGCGATGATACGCCGGTCGAACTCATCCATTTCGACCATGGCGGGCTTGTTGCTCATGCAATTTGCCTATCATGCTGCCATTAATAAGTCACTTTGGCATTCATCGGGGCATTCATAAGACGGAATGAGATGCGCCAATCGGATATTCTGGTCGCATGACCGACCAGCATCCCTTTGCCGCCTTCGCCCCCGCCATCCGCGACCAGTCGCCGCTGCGCCAGGCGATCACCGCCGCCTATCGTCGGGACGAGGCTGAATGCCTTGCCCCGCTGCTCGACGCGGCGACGCTGCCCGACGCCACCCGCGCCGCCGTGGCGGACACGGCGCGCCATCTGGTCACCACCCTGCGCGCCAATCACAAGGGCACCGGGGTCGAGGGGCTGGTCCAGGAATATTCGCTCTCCAGTCAGGAGGGCGTGGCGCTGATGTGCCTCGCCGAAGCACTGCTGCGCATCCCGGATAATGACACGCGCGACGCCCTCATTCGCGACAAGATCGCCGATGGCGACTGGAGTTCGCATCTGGGCGGCGGCAAGTCTTTGTTCGTCAACGCTGCGACCTGGGGCCTGGTCGTCACCGGCAAGTTGGTCGGCAGCGTCGATGATCGCGGCCTGGCGGCCGCGCTCGCCCGTCTGGTCGCCCGCGCCGGCGAGCCGGTGATCCGGCGCGGCGTCGACCTTGCCATGCGGATGATGGGCGAACAGTTCGTCACCGGCGAGACGATCAAGGAAGCGGTCAAGCGCGCCAAGGAACTGGAGGCCAAGGGCTTCGCCTATAGCTATGACATGCTGGGCGAGGCGGCGACCACCGCCGCCGACGCCGCGCGCTATTATGCCGATTATGAAAAGGCGATCCACGCCATCGGCAAGGCGTCGGCCGGGCGCGGCATCTATGCCGGCCCCGGCATCTCGATCAAGCTGTCGGCGCTCCATCCGCGCTATGTCCGCGCGCAGGCCGACCGGGTGATGGGCGAATTGCTGCCGGCGGTGAAGCAACTCGCGCTGCTGTCGAAGCGCTACGACATCGGCCTCAACATCGACGCGGAGGAGGCCGACCGGCTCGAACTCTCGCTCGACCTGCTCGAAAGCCTGGCGCTCGATCCGGACCTTGCCGGCTGGGATGGCCTGGGCTTCGTCGTCCAGGGCTATGGCAAGCGCTGCCCCTTCGTCATCGACTGGATCATCGACCTTGCCCGCCGCGCCGATCGCCGGATGATGGTGCGTCTGGTCAAGGGCGCCTATTGGGATGCGGAGATCAAGCGCGCGCAGGTCGATGGCCTCGCCGATTTCCCGGTCTATACCCGCAAGGTCCATACCGACGTCGCCTATGTCGCTTGCGCCAGGAAGCTGCTGGCCGCGCCCGACGCCGTCTTCCCGCAATTCGCGACGCATAATGCCCAGACGCTCGCCACCATCTACCAGATGGCCGGGCCGGATTTCGCGATCGGCAAATATGAGTTTCAGTGCCTGCACGGCATGGGCGAGCCGCTCTATGAACAGGTCGTCGGCAAGGACAGACTGGACCGGCCGTGCCGCATCTATGCGCCGGTCGGCACGCATGAGACCTTGCTCGCCTATCTGGTCCGCCGTCTGCTGGAAAATGGCGCGAACAGCAGCTTCGTCAACCGCATCGCCGATCCCGATGTCTCGATCGAGGAGATGATCGCCGACCCGGTCGAGATCGTCCGCGCCATGCCGCATCCCGGCGCCCGGCACGACCAGATCGCCGCGCCCGCCGGCCTCTATCCCGATCGCCGAAATTCCGATGGCATCGACCTCAGCGATGAAGGCGCGCTAGCTAAGCTGACACAGGCGCTGCAGCACAGCGCCACCATCGCCTGGACCGCCGCGCCCGAGGGCGGGGAAGGGGAAGCCCGCCCGGTCTGCAACCCCGCCGACCATCGCGACATTGTCGGCACCGTCTGGGAAGCGAGCGCGGATCACGCCCGTGCCGCCGTGATCCGCGCCGCCAACGCCTGCTGGCCCAACACGGCCGTCGCCGATCGTGCCGTCCTGCTGGAGCGGGCGGCCGACGCGATGCAGGACCGGATGTCGGTGCTGCTGGGCCTCATCATGCGCGAAGCGGGCAAGTCGCTGCCCAACGCCATCGCCGAAGTGCGCGAGGCGATCGACTTCCTGCGCTATTATGCGGCGCAGGCACGCGGCACCTTCGGCCCGGATCAGGCGCCGCTGGGGCCGATTGTCTGCATCAGCCCGTGGAACTTCCCGCTCGCCATCTTCACCGGACAGGTCGCGGCGGCACTGGTCGCCGGCAATCCGGTGCTGGCCAAGCCCGCCGAGGAAACCCCGCTGATCGCGGCCGAAGCCGTGCGCCTGCTGCATGAAGCCGGCGTGCCCGGCGATGCGCTGCAACTGCTGCCCGGCGACGGCCGGATCGGCGCCGCGCTGGTCGCTGCGCCGGAAACGGCAGGCGTCATGTTCACCGGCTCGACCGAGGTCGCCCGGCTGATCCAGCGCCAGCTCGCCACCCGCCTCTCGCCCGCGGGCAAGCCGATCCCGCTGATCGCCGAAACCGGCGGCCAGAATGCGATGATCGTCGACAGTTCGGCGCTGGCGGAACAGGTGGTGGCCGACGTCATCGCCTCCGCCTTCGACAGCGCTGGCCAGCGCTGCTCGGCGCTGCGCATATTGTGCCTGCAGGAGGATGTCGCCGATCGCACCCTCACCATGCTGAAGGGGGCGCTCAGGGAATTGCGCATCGGCCGTACCGATCGGCTGGCGGTCGACACCGGCCCGGTCATCACGGCCGAGGCGAAGGCGGGCATCGAACAGCATATCGCCGCGATGCGCGCGCTCGGCCGCAAGGTCGAGCAGCAGGAACTGCCCGAAGAGGCGGCGCACGGCACCTTCGTGGCGCCGACCATCATCGAACTGGACAGCATCGCGGACCTCAGCCGCGAAATATTCGGCCCTGTGCTGCACGTCATCCGCTTCCGCCGCGAGCGGATGGATGCGCTGGTCGATGCGATCAACGCCACCGGCTATGGCCTGACCTTCGGCCTGCACACTCGTCTCGACGAGACGGTGGCGCGCGTCACCGCGCGGGTGAAGGCCGGCAATATCTATGTGAACCGCAACGTCATCGGCGCGATCGTCGGGGTTCAGCCGTTCGGCGGGCGCGGCCTGTCGGGCACCGGACCCAAGGCGGGCGGGCCGCTCTATCTCGGCCGCCTGACCCGCACCGCGCCGGTCTTTGCCGAGCGGGTCGGCTATCTCGCTTCGCCGATCCATGATTTCGTCAGCTGGCTGGAAGCGCAGGACGATCATGAGGCGGCGGCGGTCGCGCGCCATTATGGCGATGCGTCGGCGCTGGGTGTCGAACTGGCGCTGCCCGGCCCGGTCGGCGAGAGCAACCTCTATGCGCTGCATCCGCGCGGCTTGCTGTTGCTGCGTCCGGGCACGCGGCGCGGCCTGCTCGCGCAGATGGCCGCCGTGCTGGCGACCGGCAATCGCGCCGTGATCGAGGGCGCTCCGCTGCCGCAGGGCCTGCCCGCCAGCGTCGCCGCTCATTTCCTCGCCCAGCCGGACGCGCCTTTCGCCGCGATGCTGGTGGAGGGGGATGCCGACCAGATCCTCGCCGCAACCCAGGCGGTGGCCGAACTGGATGGGCCGATCGTCACCGTCCACGCAGCCGCGCCCGGCGACGAGCGCGCCTGGCATCTCGACTGGCTGCTGGAGGAGGTGTCGACCTCCATCAACACGACCGCCGCGGGCGGCAATGCCAGCCTGATGATGATCGGCTGATGATGAAAAGGGCGGCCTGCACGGGCCGCCCTTTTTCTTTGTGGCAGGTCGCCGCGCGTCAGGCGACGCTCAGGCGCACGTCGATATTGCCGCGCGTGGCGTGCGAATAGGGGCAGATCGTATCCGCTTCGGCGACCAGCGCCTTGGCAGCAGCCTTGTCGACGCCCGGCAGGCTGATCTCCAGCGCGACGTCCAGGCCAAAGCCCTTGCCGCTGCGCGGGCCGATGCCGACCGTGGCGGTGACGCTGGCGTCGGCGGGCACGCGGGGCAGGTCCTTGTCCTGGCTGGCGGCGAACTTCATCGCGCCCAGGAAGCAGGCGGCATAGCCCGACGCGAACAGCTGTTCGGGATTATTGCCCTGGCCATTGCCGCCCAGTTCCTTGGGCGTGCCTAGCGTCACCGCGAAGCTGCCATCGGTGGTTGCGGCCTTGCCGTCGCGGCCGCCGGTTGCGGTGGCGCTGGTGGAATAGAGGATCTTGCTGCTCATCGGTCGGTCCTTTTGTTTAATCATCTGCGATTGAATCGCGTGCGATCTATATGTGTCAGTCGATGCGAGTCGTCAACCCTTGCGATCATATCGCGTGCGATTTATATTTCGGGGCAAGGAGTATCGCCATGACCAGCCCAGATACCGCGCGCGGCGCGCTCGACGATTTTCTCTGCTTCGGCGTCTATTCGACCGGGCTGGCCTTCAACCGGCTCTACAAGCCGCTGCTCGATCGCTACGGCCTCACCTATCCCCAATATCTGGTGATGGTGGCGCTGGCCCGGCGCGACGACCAGACGGTCGGCGAACTGGGGGCGCAGCTCTTCCTCGAATCCAACACGCTGACCCCGCTGATCAAGCGGCTGGAGGCGGCGGGCCTCGTCACCCGCCAGCGTGACACCGCCGATGAACGTGTGGTGCGGGTGCGCCTGACGCAGCAGGGCCAGTCCACGGCACAGGACGTCTCGACCTGCGTCCCCGCCGAACTGATGGAGGCCGTCGGCATCTCGATCGAGGAAATCGCTGCGCTCAACCAGTCGCTGGTAACGCTGCGGGAGAAGCTGCAGCGCGCGGCCTGACCGGGCGCGCTATGCCCTCGGGCACTGGGCGTTATCGAACATCGCCAGATATTGCTCGATGGTCTGTGACATGCCGATCGCCTGGCGGCGCGAATTCACCGTATCGGGTGTTTCCAGGTCGGTCGGCTGCCATCGGCCGTCGACACAATTGACCTGGGTGCCATAGCGCTGCGGCTTCTTGTCGAATGTCATCGCCACCCGGTCATAGAGCATCGCATAGGCTTGGCCCTCGGCCTCGCCATCCGGCAGCAAGGCCTCCATCCGGTTCAGCGTCCCGCGCATCAGCGCCGGATCTTCGACGGCATGCTGGACGATCAGGAAGGCGGCGCGGGCCGCTTCCTTGCCGTAGACGCTGATCCGGAACCATCCTTCGTCCGGGATCAACGTCTTGAGCCGTTCCTGATTCAGCCTGTCATGGCGACTGATCTCGGCCAATATGGCTCCGCGCCATACCGGTTGCTGGTCGGCGGGCACCGATGACCAGTCCAGTTTCATCATGGTGATGCGACCGACCTGATCCAGCGTGCCCAGCCGGATGATCTTCTCGGCATCGTCCTTCGCCGGTGGCAATGCGGCCTGCCGCGCCTCCTCCTGGCGATAGGCATCGGTCACCTGCTGGCGCATGGCGTCCATCGTCGGGGCAGGGGCCATGGCGCCGGTGGCGGCCTGCAGGAAAAGAAGCGCTGCCTTCATGCTTCACCCATTCACATGACTCCAGATGCGCGAGATCACGACCGACCCTTCGCCCACGGCAGAGGCGACGCGCTTCACCGATCCGGCGCGCACGTCGCCGACCGCGAAGATGCCGGCGCGTGAGGTTTCATAGGGGGAGGGGGCCTCGACCGCATCGCCGGTCAGCACGAACCCCTTGTCGTCGAGCGCCACCAGTCCCGACAGCCAGCCGGTATTAGGCGCCGCGCCGACCATGATGAACAGGGCGCAGCAGGCGATCTCGCGCGCGCTGCCATCGGCCTGGCGGATGGTCACAGCGTCGAGCTGCACATCGCCATGCAGACTGTCAATTTCGGTGTCATAATGGATGCTGATCGCCGGGTCGGCCTCCAGCCGGCTGGACAGGTAACTGGACATCGACAAGGCGAGCGAAGGCCCGCGCACCAGCAGATGGACATGGCGCGCGCTGCGGCTGAGGAACATCGCCGCCTGGCCGGCGCTGTTGCCGCCACCGACCACCACGGCTTCGGCCTGGCGGCAATAGCGCGCCTCATTCTCGGTCGCGGCATAATAGATGCCGGCACCCTCCAGATCGGCGAGCCGCGCGATCGGCAGGCGGCGATATTCCACGCCGGTCGCGACCAGCACCGCGCGGGCGCAGATGCGCTGGCCATTGTCGAAGACCCCGCAATAATGGCGGTCGCCGGTTTCCTCCAGCGCCGTCACCCGACGCGGCATCAGGAAGCGGGTGCCGAACTTCATCGCCTGCACCTCGCCGCGCCAGACGAGGTCGGCGCCCGAAATGCCGGTGGGAAAGCCCATATAATTTTCGATCCGGCTCGACGTGCCGGCCTGGCCGCCGATCGCGATATCCTCCACCACCAGCGCGTTCAGCCCTTCGGCCCCGGCATAGACGGCGGCCGCCACGCCAGCCGGCCCGCCGCCCACGATCAGCAGGTCGACCGTCTCATTCTCGGTAAAGCCGCGGTCGAGGCCGAACAGCTTGGCGACCTTCTCGGGCGTGGGATCGGCAACGACATTGTCGCGACCGAAGATCACGGCGGGCTGGTCCGCCTGCGCCCCGCAACTGGCAGCGACCCGCCGGGCGTCGTCGCTGCCCAGTGCGTGGGATGTGTAGGGCAGGCGGTTGCGGCTGGCGAATTCGGCGATGCAGCGCACCGCCCGGTCCTCATCCTCGCCGATCAGCACCAGGGTGCTGTCGCCCATGTCGAGCTGTCGCCGGCGTCGCGCCGCCAGCACGGTGATGATGATGTCCGACATTTCCGGGATCGCCGCCATCAGCCGTAGCATCGCCGGGCGCGGCACTTCCAGCACGCGGGTGTCGCGCACCGCACGCATCGGGATCGACCAGCTGCCGCCGCCCAGGAAGGAAATCTCGCCCATGAACTGGGTCGGGCCGATGGTGGAGGGGACATGCCGTTCCTCGCCGAACGGATTGACCACCTCGATCTCGCCATCCTCGACATAGATGAAGCGGTCGACCGGGTCGCCGGGCCGGACGATGTAGGTGCCGGCGGGATAAATGGCCTCGCTGCCTTCGGCCCGCAGCGCCGCGACATGCTCGGCCGTCAGCGGCACACGCTGCATCTCCCGCAGATCGCGTCCGATCGTTTCCATCGCCGGCCTCCCGCCACTCCGTGTCGCGCGATGATGGCAATGGCGCAGCCTGTGCGCAATGGTCGCGGGCGCTCGGGATGCGATCTGGCGCATCAATAGGTTGATCTCGATCAGCCTTGGCGCTCCGGCGCAAGGTGGCGCTTGCTTTCGTGCGGAAATGCCCCTTAGTCGGCACCTCCGTCACGGCAACGACAACAGGATGATAATGGGCAAGGCGAAATTTGGCTCCGTCAGCGGGCGCACGGATGCATGGGCGGCGCTGGGCCTGTTCCTTGGGATTGCCTTCTTCCTGGTAAGCGGCGCCGTCGCCTATCTCAATATCCAGGGCCTGGGCGAGAGCGACCGGGCGATCCGCCATACCCATAATGTGCTGATCGCGCTCGATGAGCTGCTTTCGACCGCGCAGGATGCCGAGACTGGCCAGCGCGGCTATCTGCTGACGAGCGACCGCGGCTATCTGGAGCCCTATGAGAATGCGGTGGCGACCATGCCCGGCCGGCTCGATGCGCTGGCCAGGCTGACCCGCGACAACCCGACCCAGCAGAATAATCTCGCCCGCCTGCGGCGTCATGTCGATGCCAAGTTTGCCGAACTCAGGGAAACGATCGAGGCGCGGCGCAACCAGAGCATCATCCAGGCACTGACGATCGTCACCACCGGCCGCGGCAAGCAGGAAATGGACGCCGTCCGGGCCCAGCTCGACACGATGGCGCGTGAGGAATTGCGACTGCGGGAAATCCGCCTCGCCGACATGGCATCGGCCTCGCAGACCGCGATCATGTCGGGCCTCGTCACCGGCCTTCTGGGCGTGGTGCTGACCATCGCCGTCTATCTGCTGGTACGCCGCAACAGCAAGGCGCGCGCGCGCCAGGCCTGGTTGCAGGCGGGGCATCTGGGGCTGGCCGACGCCATGCGTGGCGACCAGAGCGTCGAGCAACTGGGGGAGGCGATCCTCGCCTTCCTCGCGCGCTATCTCGGCTTCCAGGGCGGGGCGCTGTTCAAGGGGGAGGAAGGCCAGTTCAACCGCGTCGCGACGCTGGGCGTGCCGGCCGACGCCGACATGCCGCAGCGCTTCGTCGCCAAGGAAGGGCTGCTCGGCCAGGTCGCGGCTGAAGGGCGGGCGCAGCTGCTGCATGACGTGCCCGATCATTATCTGACGATCGGCTCGGCCTTTGGCCGCGATCGTCCCCGCCATCTGCTGATCGTGCCGACCGTGACCGACGGCGTCGTCAATGCGGTGCTGGAGCTGGGCGCCTTCGATCCGGTCGACGACCGCGTGCTCGAACTGCTGGAGGAAGCGAGCGCCGGCATGGGCATCGCACTGCGCTCGGCCCGTTTCCGCGCCCGGTTGCAGGACGCGCTGGAGGAAACCCAGCGCCAGGCAGAGGAATTGCAGGCCCAGGGCGAGGAACTGCGCGCCAATAATGACGAGCTGGAAACCCAGAGCCGCCAGCTTCAGGACTCCGCCTCCCGCCTGGAGGCGCAGCAGAGCGAGCTGGAACAGACCAATGTCCAGCTGGAGGAGCAGGCCCGCCACATGCAGGCGCAGCGCGACGATCTCGCCCGTGCCCAGCTGTCGCTCCAGCAACAGGCCGCCGAGCTGGATCAGGCCAGCCGCTACAAGTCCGAATTCCTCGCCAATATGAGCCATGAGCTGCGCACGCCGCTCAACTCGCTGCTCATCATGGCACGCCTGCTGGCGGAAAATCGTGCCGGCAATCTCAGCGCCGATCAGGTGCGTCATGCCGAGACGATCGAGACGTCGGGCAATGACCTGCTGACCCTGATCAACGACATTCTCGACATTTCCAAGATCGAGGCGGGCAAGCTGGAATTGCAGCCGCGTTCGGTGCGGATCGCGCCGATGCTGGACAAGCTGCAGGCGATCTTCGCGCCTTCGGCCCAGGCCAAGGGCCTGTCCTTCCGCCTCGCCGCCGGCGCCGATCCGGTCGAGATCGAAACCGATCCGCAGCGCGTCGAGCAGGTGCTGAAGAATTTCCTGTCCAATGCGATCAAGTTCACCGATCGGGGCGAGGTCGCGCTGACCGTCGGCCGGCATGCGGATGGCCGGGTCGCCTTCACCGTGCAGGACAGTGGCGTCGGTATTGCGGAAGCGCAGCAGAAGCTGATCTTCGAACCCTTCCGCCAGGCCGATGGCACGATCAGCCGCAAATATGGCGGCACCGGCCTTGGCCTATCCATCTCGCGCGAACTGGCGCGGCTGCTGGGCGGCGAACTGCGCGTCGAAAGCCAGCCGGGTGAGGGCAGTGCCTTCTCGCTGCTGCTGCCCGATCGCTTCGATCCCGCGCTCAGTCATCTGCCTTCGATCAGCCTGGCCGAAGCGCCGCGGCCCCAGCCGGTGGCGCCCGCGCGCCAGCGTGTCGCCAGCCTGGTCGATACCCAGGATGATCGCGAAACCCTGTCCGGGGATTCGCGCCTGATCCTGATCGTGGAGGATGATCCGGTCTTCGCCCGAATCCTGTGCGACATCGCGCATGAACAGGGCTTCCAGTGCCTGATCGCCGGCACCGCCGACGAAGGCGCGCTGATGGCTCGGCAATATCTGCCCCATGCCGTCATCCTCGACATGAACCTGCCCGACCATACCGGCCTGTCGGTGCTCGACCGGATCAAGCGCGACATGCGCACCCGCCACATCCCGGTCCATGTCGTGTCGGTCGATGATGACAGCCAGGCGGCGCTGGCCAGCGGCGCGATCGGCTATCTGTTCAAGCCGGTGAAGCGCGATGCGCTGATCGACATGCTCGAAGGGCTGGAGGCGCGCATGGCTCAGCGCATGCGCCGGGTTCTGGTGGTCGAGGATGACGCCCAGCAGGCCGAGAGCATCAAGCTGCTGCTCGCCTCGCGTGAGGTCGAGACGCTGGAGGCCCATTCGGCCGCCCAATGTTTCGAGATGCTGGGCCGCGAGACCTTCGACTGCATGGTGCTCGATCTCAACCTGCCCGATGCGTCCGGTTTCGATCTGCTCGAACGGTTGAGCGCAGACGACAGCGTCGGCTTCCCGCCAGTCATCGTCTACACCGGCCGCGACCTTGGCGCGGAGGAGGAACTGCGCCTGCGCCGCTATTCCAAGTCGATCATCGTCAAGGGCGCCAAATCGCCCGAACGGCTGCTCGATGAAGTGACGCTGTTCCTGCATCAGGTGGTGTCGGAACTGCCCGAACCCCAGCAGCAGTTGATCGCCCGTTCGCTCAGCCGCGACGAGGCGCTGGAAGGCAAAAATATTCTGGTTGTCGAGGATGATATACGGAACGTTTATGCTCTCACGAGCATTTTCGAACCCCATGGGGTTCATGTCCGTATCGCACGCAATGGCCGCGAGGCGCTTGTCGCGCTCGAAGAGGCTGCGCGCGCCGATGCGCCCAAGGTCGATCTCGTGCTGATGGACGTGATGATGCCCGAAATGGACGGGCTGACCGCGATGCGCGAAATCCGCAAGCAGGGCTGGGGCGTGGGCCTGCCGATCATCGCGCTCACGGCCAAGGCGATGGCGCAGGACCAGCAGGAATGTCTGGCGGCCGGTGCCAACGACTATCTCGCCAAGCCGCTCGACGTCGACAAGTTGCTCAGCCTGGTGCGTGTATGGATGCCGCGCTGATGGAAGAACATTTCGGGCCGCGGGACGAGCTGGAGCTCGACCTGCTGCTCGAAGCGATCTTCCGCCATTATCATTACGACTTTCGCGGCTATTCGCGCGGATCGCTGCATCGCCGGCTGGCCCGTGCCCAGCATCAGCATGGCTGCGACAGCCTGTCCCAGCTTCAGCATCTGCTGCTGCGCGATCCCGCCGTATTCGCCGACCTGATGGGCTTCCTCACCATTCAGGTGAGCGAGATGTTCCGTGATCCCGCCTATTTCCGGGCATTGCGCGAGCAGGTCGTGCCGCATCTCAAGACCTATCCCTCGCTCAAGGTATGGATCGCCGGATGCGCCAATGGCGAGGAATTCTACTCGCTCGCGATCCTGTTCCGCGAGGAAGGGCTGGAGGATCGCACGATCTTCTACTGCACCGACATCAGCCCGGCCGCGCTCGAAAAGGCGGAGGCGGGCATCTACGCGATCGATCGTCTGCCGCAATTCAGCGAAAATCATCGGCTCGCGGGCGGGAAGGCCTCGCTGTCCGATTATTATACTGCCGCCTATGGCGCTGCCGTCTTCGACAAGACGCTGCGTCGCCGTGCGGTCTTTGCACAACATAATCTGGCGAGCGACCAGGTCTTCGGGGAGGTACAGCTGGTGTCCAGCCGTAATGTGCTCATCTATTTCGATCGCGAATTGCAGGACCGCGCGCTCGGCCTGTTCGGGGAATCGCTGGTCCGCGGCGGCTTCCTGGGGCTGGGCTCGAAGGAAACGTTGCGCTTCTCGCGCTATTCCGATGGCTTTGCCGATTTCGACGAGGGCGAGAAAATCTATCGCCGCAACCTGCAGGATCTGAAGGCGCTCGACCATGCAGCCTGAGCCCACCAAGATCCTGGCGGTCGACGATGTCGAGGAAAATCTGACCGCGCTCGAAGCGCTGCTGGCGGACGAGGGCGTGACCCTCATCAAGGCGCGATCGGGCATGCAGGCGCTCGAACTGCTGCTGGTGGAGGATGTCGCGCTGGCGCTGCTCGACGTGCAGATGCCGGGCATGGACGGGTTTGAGCTGGCCGAACTGATGCGCGGCACGGAACGGACCCGGCGTGTGCCGATCATCTTCCTGACCGCCGTGGCGACCGACGAGCGGCGCCAGTTTCGCGGCTATGAAAGCGGTGCGATCGACTATCTGTTCAAGCCGGTCGACCCCCATATCCTGCGGCACAAGGTCGCCTTGTTCGTCGAGCTGTTCCAGCAGCGGCAGGAACTGGCGCGGGAACGTGACAGCCATGCCGCGGCGCTGGCCCGCATCCAGGCCCATGGCGACAACAGCCCGTTGGCGATCGTGGAAATCGACGCGCAGCGCCATGTCGTCGCCTGGTCCAAGGGGGCGGAACGACTGTTCGGCTGGCGTGCGGCAGAAGTGGCGGGTTTTGGTGCGTCCGAACTCAAATGGCTGGACGACAGCCAGCGCGGCGACTTTGCCGGCCTGATGGACGAGATGATCGCCGGCACCGTGCCGCGCACCAACCGCCTGTTGCGCTTCCACACGGCCGAGGGACTGACCCTCGATTGCGAATGCTATTGCTCGGCGCTGCGCGATGCCGCTGGCCGGCTCTTCTCGATCAGCCTGCAGATCCTCGACGTGACCGAACGCAAGCGGGCGGAGGCGACGCAGAAGCTGCTGATCGGTGAGCTTAATCACCGGGTGAAGAACACGCTGGCGTCGGTCCAGGCGATCGCCACTCAGACCTTGCGCCATTCGTCGGGCCCGTCCGATTTCGCCCCGACCTTCATCGGTCGCATCCATGCGCTGGCCAGCGCCCATTCGCTGCTGAGCGGCGAAACCTGGCAGGCCGCGCGGCTGGGCGATCTGATCGAGGGGCAGGTGACGATCGGCGCGATCGACGGAGAACGCTTCCATTGGAACGGGCCGGAGGTCGACCTGCGGCCCGAACCGGCGCTGCACCTGGCGCTGGTGCTGCACGAACTGGTGACCAACGCCCATAAATATGGTGCGCTGTCGGTGCCGACAGGCCGTGTCGAGCTGGAATGGCGCCTGACCAATGACCAGTTGGTTCTGGATTGGCGCGAACGGGGCGGTCCGGCGGTCGAACCGCCCAGCCGTCGCGGCTTCGGCACCGCGCTGATCGAACGCAGCCTGCGTTCCGACGGTGGCAGTGCCCAGCCCCATTATGGTGCCGAGGGCATGGCATGGACGCTGACGCTGCCCTATGCCTCCAGCCCGCGCCTGCGCAAGAAGGCGCGTCCGGCGCCCCGCGAACAGGGCGCGAGCGCCAGTGGCAGTGACGGCAAGGCGCATCTGGATGGCCGCCGGCTGCTGCTGATCGAGGATGAGCCGCTGGTCGCCTTCGAGCTGGCCGCGACGCTGGAGGATGCGGGCGGCCATATCGTCGGGCAGGCTGCGACCGTGGCCGATGCGCTGGCCCTGATCGATCAGGCGGAGTGCGACCTGGTGCTGCTTGACGGCAATCTCCAGGGTGAGGGGGTGGAGCAGGTTGCGCGTGTCCTGGCGGACCGGGCCATACCCTTCCTGTTC
The DNA here is from genome assembly GCF_056859495.1 of Sphingobium sp. L-44. Lineage (NCBI taxonomy): Bacteria > Pseudomonadati > Pseudomonadota > Alphaproteobacteria > Sphingomonadales > Sphingobiaceae > Sphingobium > Sphingobium sp. L-44. Next base: position 103,054 of record NZ_JBSXOQ010000121.1, read on the forward strand.
GTCAGCGGCTATGGGCGCGATCATCTGCCCGAGGCGTTCGATGCGGTGCCGGTGATCGAAAAGCCATTCAAGGTCGCCGACTTGATCGACGCGATTGCCAAATTGGCGGTGCCGGCAACCGAGAAGTAATAGGCTCTTGAAGTCAGGACAGGGGGCGTACCGAACCGGGTTCGTTATGCCCTCGGTCGGTCCGCGGTCCAAAGGGCATGCAAGGAAACAGAACGCAAAAACCCCGGACTTCCGATGGAAGTCCGGGGTTTTTCTGCTTATCGTTCCGAACCGAAGTCCGGGCGAATAAGTTGGTCGGGGAAAGAGGATTCGAACCTCCGGCCCCTGCCTCCCGAAGACAGTGCTCTACCAGGCTGAGCTATTCCCCGACCGGTGCCGAAGCCGCTTTTGGGGCGGCCCCGTAAGGCAGGAGTGCGCCTATAGAGAGGGGTTTGAGGGCTGGCAAGCCACCTGATGCGCTTTTTTGAAAATTCTACAAAAGACCCGCATCGCGGAAGCTGAAACAGCCGTTCGGCGTGTCGATCCGATGATCGGCCAGGTGGATGTCGAGCGCCCGCAGCCGGCGGTGCAGGCTGCGGGTCAGGGCGATGTCGACCGGCTGCGGTGCCGCCGTGCCGCGCCGCTGGTGCAGGATGACCCGGCGGGCATCGCTGGCCAGCAGATGAGCCACCAGGCAGGGCCAGTTGCCATCGGGGTGCAGCCGGTCACGCGGCTGGCCCTCCTCGTCGAGAATCGCCAATGTCAGCATCGCACCCCCTGGGCACGCAGCCTGTCAGCAATGAGCGGGGAGTGGAGACGCGGAATGATCCGTGGTGGCGGCACGGGGCGGGCCGGGCGGGCAGTCGTATCCGTTATGGCGCGACCTTTGGTCGGGACAGCGGGGCAGGGGGGATGCTACATGGACGGGACGTCCAGATTCATTCCCATCCCAGGATCATCGACCTTGCACGCCATGTCGCCGCAGCCGCCCCATTATGAAGAGCAATATCTCGACCTGATGCGCCATATCTGGCGCCATGGCGACGAGCGGATCGACCGAACCGGTGTCGGCACCCGGTCGATCCTGGGCGCGACCCTGCGATTCTCGCTGGCGGACGACGCGGTGCCGCTGCTCACCACCAAGCGGGTCTATTGGAAGGTTGCCGCGCGCGAGATGCTGTGGTTCCTGACCGGCGACACCAATATCCGCGAGTTGGTGAAGCAGAATGTCCATATCTGGACCGACTGGCCGCTCGACAGCTACCGCAAGGCGACCGGCGAGGATATCGACCGCGACGCGTTCGAGGCGCGAATCATCGAGGATGAGGCCTTTGCCCGGCAATGGGGCGATCTTGGTCCGGTCTATGGCGCCCAATGGGTGAACTGGCCGCGCTACGAGCCGGCCGGCGACGGCCTGTTCCGCCGGGCGGCGCAGGGGCACAACCAGATCGCAGCACTGGTCGAGGCGATTCGCACCAACCCCGGTTCGCGCCGCCTGCTCTTCACCGGCTGGAATGTCGCGGAGGTGGCACAGATGGCCTTGCCGCCCTGCCACATGACCTATCAGTTCCAGGTGTCGGACGGCCGCCTCAACGGCCTGCTCTTCCAGCGCAGCTGCGACCTGGGATTGGGCTTTGCCTTCAACATCTTCGGCCTGTCGATGATCACCCGGATGCTGGCCCAGCAATGCGATCTGGAACCGGGCGAGGTGGTCTGGCAGGGCGGCGACGTCCATCTCTACCTCAACCATGCCGATCTGGTGGAGGAGCAGATCAGCCGCACCCCGGCTGGCGCGCCGAAGCTGCGGATCAATCGCCGGCCTTCGAGCATTTTCGACTACAGGATCGAGGATTTCGAGGTGCAGGATTATGCGCCGCAGGCCCATATTTCCGCGCCCGTTGCCGTCTGAGGTGACAGCGAAGGCGACAGGCGAAAAGGAATTGGGTCAGTAAGGCTTGCCTTGCGCGGCGTTGAAATATAATAATTGCGACAAGCAATATTATTGCAACGCACAATAGGAGGCAGGATGACCGATTCGATCGAATCCGGCGCTGTGACGGACGGGCAGGGACGCAACCTGCCGCCGCTGCAGCTGCATGTGCCCGAGCCGCCCGCGCGGCCCGGTGAAAGCGCGGACTTCACCCATTTCGACATTCCCGCGGCCGACGCGGCACCGCGCCCGGACGAGGCGACCCATCCTTCGCAGATGCGTGACTTCGCCTATGGGCTGGTCCGCGTGCTGGACGAGGATGGTCATGCGGTCGGCGCCTGGGATCCCAAGCTGCCGGCCGACACGCTGCTGCGGATGCTGCGCTACATGGCGCTGACCCGCGCTTTCGACGGCCGCATGTTCCGCGCCCAGCGCCAGGGCAAGACCAGCTTCTACATGAAGTCGACCGGCGAGGAGGCGGTGTCGATCGGCGCCGCGCTCGCCTTGTCTCGCGACGACATGTGCTTCCCCTCCTATCGCCAGCAGGGCATACTGATCGCGCGGGACTGGTCCATCGTCGACATGATGAACCAGATCTACTCGAACAAGGGCGACCGGATGAAGGGGCGCCAGCTGCCGATCATGTATTCGGCGCGCGAGGCCGGCTTCTTCTCCATCTCCGGCAACCTCACCACCCAATATCCCCAGGCCGTGGGCTGGGCGATGGCGAGCGCGGCCAAGGGCGACACCCGCATCGCCGCCACCTGGTGCGGCGAGGGCTCGACCGCGGAGGGCGACTTCCATTCGGCCTGCACCTTCGCCAGCGTCTATCGCGCGCCCGTCATCATGAATGTGGTGAACAACCAGTGGGCGATCAGCAGCTTCTCTGGCTTTGCCGGGGCGGAGGCGACCACCTTCGCCGCGCGCGCGATCGGCTATGGCATTGCCGGGCTGCGCGTCGACGGCAATGACGTGCTGGCCGTCTATGCCGCCACCCGCTGGGCCGCCGACCGCGCCCGCGCCAATGGCGGTCCGACCCTGATCGAGCATTTCACCTATCGCGTCGAAGGGCATAGCACGTCCGACGATCCGACCGCCTATCGCTCGGCCGAGGAAAGCAGCAAATGGCCGCTCGGCGATCCGATCGCGCGGCTGAAACAGCATTGCATCACGCTGGGCATCTGGGACGAGGAACGCCACGCCGCGATGGACCAGGAACTGGCCGAGATGGTCCGCGACGCCGCGCGCGAGGCCGAAAAGAACGGCATATTGGGCCATGGCCTCCACCATCCGATGGAAAGCATGTTCCAGGACGTGTTCGAGGACATGCCCTGGCACCTGAAAGAACAGCAGCAGCAGATGCTCGACGAATGGAAGGCGGCAGGGCTGTGAACGACATGCGCATGGAAACGGTCGCCGCCGGCGGCCCGAACGAACCCGTCCAGATGAACATGATCCAGGCGATCAACAGCGCGCTGGACGTGATGATGGGCCGCGACCCCGATGTCGTGGTGATGGGCGAGGATGTCGGCTATTTCGGCGGCGTGTTCCGCGCCACCGCCGGCCTCCAGCAGAAATATGGCAAGAACCGCGTGTTCGACACGCCGATCACCGAATGCGGCATCATCGGCGTTGCGGTCGGCATGGGCGCCTATGGCCTGCGGCCGGTGCCCGAAATCCAGTTCGCCGACTATATCTACCCCGCGCTCGACCAGTTGGTGAGCGAGGCGGCACGGCTGCGCTATCGTTCGGCCGGCGAGTTCATCTCGCCGATGACGGTGCGCTCGCCCTTTGGCGGCGGCATCTTCGGCGGCCAGACCCACAGCCAGAGCCCGGAAGGCATCTTCACCCATGTGTCCGGGGTTAAGACGGTGATCCCGTCCACCCCCTATGACGCCAAGGGTCTGTTGATCGCGGCGATAGAGGATAATGACCCGGTCATCTTCTTCGAGCCCAAGCGCATCTATAACGGCCCGTTCGACGGTCATTATGACACGCCGGCCAAGAGCTGGGCGGGCCATGCAGATGCCCAGGTGCCGCAGGGCTATTATCGCATCGACCTCGGCAAGGCGCGCATCGCCCGGTCCGGCGAGGCGCTGACCATCCTCTGCTATGGGACGATGGTCCATGTGGTCGAAAATACCGTGGCAAAGCTGGGCATCGATGCCGAGATCGTCGATCTGCGCAGCCTGGTGCCGCTCGACATCGACACGATCGAGGCGTCGGTCAGGAAGACCGGCCGCTGCCTGATCGTACATGAAGCGACGCGGACCAGCGGCTTTGGTGCCGAACTGTCGGCGCTGGTGCAGGAACGCTGCTTCTACCATCTCGAAGCGCCGATCGAGCGCGTCACCGGCTTCGACACGCCCTATCCGCACAGTCTGGAATGGGCCTATTTCCCCGGCCCCGTGCGCATCCGCGAAGCCATCAACAAGATCATGAAGGACTGAGGGCTATGGTCGTTACACCTCCCTGTTCCGTTCGTGCCATGCACGACATTTGCCGGATCATTCCTACGCCCCTGCACGAAGGGGGGAGGATGTAATGGCGCTGTTCACATTCAAGCTGCCGGACATCGGCGAAGGCATTGCGCAGGCGGAGATTGTCGGCTGGCACGTCCAGGTCGGCGACCGGGTCGAGGAAGACCAGCCGATCGCCGACATGATGACCGACAAGGCGACGGTCGAGATGGAAAGCCCGGTCGCGGGCACCGTCGTCCGCCTGGCGGGTGAGCCGGGCGATCAGGTGTCGATCGGATCGATGCTGGTGGAGATCGAGACGGAAGGCGAAGGGGCGGTAGCAGCGCCCGCGCCGTTGGTCGAAACGGTCGAGGCCTCCATTGATACTCCCCTCCCTTCCAGGGAGGGGCCGGGGGTGGGTGGCGAGCAAAGCGAGCTGCCTGCCGTTGAGCCAGAAGCACCGGCTTCGCCGGTACCCACCCCTAACCCCTCCCTGGAAGGGAGGGGGGCTGATGCTGCCGCGCCCATCCTCGCGTCTCCTGCCGTCCGCGCACGCGCCAGGGAACTGGGCATCGACCTCGCCCTGGTGAAGCCCAATGGCGACTATATCCGCCACGCCGATCTCGACGCCTATCTTCTCTATGGTGCGGGGCAGGGCTATCGCCCGGCTGGCCGCACGGCACCGCGCGCCGACGAGCAGGTGAAGGTCATCGGCATGCGCCGCCGCATTGCCGAGAATATGGCCGCGTCCAAGCGTCACATCCCGCACTTCACCTATGTCGAGGAAATCGACGTCACCGCGCTGGAGGAGGCGCGGGCACAGCTCAATGCCCATCGCGGCGATCGGCCCAAGCTCACCATGTTGCCGCTGCTGATCGTGGCGATCTGCAGGACGCTGCCCGACTTCCCCATGCTCAACGCCCGTTATGATGACGAAGCGGGCGTGGTGACGCGCCATGGCGCCGTCCATCTTGGCATGGCGACGCAGACCGACGCGGGGCTGATGGTGCCGGTGATCCGCGACGCGCAGGACAGGAATGTCTGGCAGCTGGCGACCGAGATCCGTCGCCTCGCCGACGCCGCGCGCAGCGGCAAGGCGACATCGGCCGAACTGTCGGGCTCCACCCTGACCCTGACCTCGCTGGGGCCGCTCGGCGGTATCGCCACCACCCCGGTCATCAACCGGCCCGAAGTGGCGATCATCGGCCCCAACCGCGTGATCGAGCGGCCGATGTTCCGGGGTAAGGAGATCGTCGCGGCAAAGCTGATGAACCTGTCGATCAGTTGCGACCATCGCGTCGTCGACGGATGGGACGCGGCCAGCTTCGTCCAGGCCGTGCGCAAGCTGCTGGAAACGCCGGTCCTGCTGTTCGAGGGCTGATGAATGCACGGGACCGAGACGGCCAACGTCGCCCCGGTCCCGCCTGCGTCAGCGCACCTGCGCCCGATAGGTCAGCCGCCCCGATTGTCCCGGTGCCACGCTGTCGGGCAGGCGCCAGCGTATATGGGTGACATCTTCGGCTGTGGCGCGGCGGACACCGCCCAGCGGCGTCGGCAGCCATAGTTGCTCCAGTCGGCCCCAATGGGCGCCGCCATCGACCGATGCCTGCATGGTGGGATCGGTCAGGTCGAGCAGCGTGCCGCGCGGCACCTGGCGAACCACGGTCAGCCCATGGGCCGTTCGGCTGCCTTCATGGCGCCAGTCGACCACGACGATCAACTGGTCGCCCGACATGGCGCGTTCGGCATTGGCGACGGTGCGGCGCGGGCGGCCATTAATGTCGGTCTGCACCCGTTCGACGAAGGTCCGGCTGTCGAGCCGCATGTCCTGCGCCCCGGCCTGCCAGGATGCGGTCATGCCTGCGATCAGGCCCAGTCCCGCGATCAACCCTCTTGCCATGCGATATCCCCCTTATCGAATGTCCGCATCTCCTACCGCCAGTCTCCCCAATATTTGGTTAAGTCCCTGTTTGCCGTCTTCCTGATGCGATTCGCCGATGTCATTTGACCGGCCGCAGCGCCGGGTGCAGAGCGGCAGGGCTGCTGCACAGGGGACGGATCGGGCGTGACCACCAACGAGGAACTGGAAGTCAATCGGCGGCGCGACCGTTTGCTGGCGTCGATCGCTTTGTCCTCGGGTGTCGGCCTGTTGCTGGCCTTGCCCTTCGCCCTGCGCGCGGGCGCCGAGTTCTTCCTGCCGCTGACCGCCGCGCTGGTGATCGCGATCGCGCTGGTGCCGCTGCTCGAATGGCTGGAGCGGCGCGGGCTGCCCTCGGGCCTGTCGGCGCTGCTGGCAGTCGTCGCCTTCCTCAGTGTCGCCAACACCGCGCTGGTGCTGATCGTGGTGCCGGCGACCGACTGGTTCCGCATCCTGCCCCAGCGCCTGCCCAAGATTCAGGCGACGCTGGCGCCGCTCATCGATTTTTATTCGCAGGCTCAGCGATTCGTCGACGAAACCGTCCAGATGCTGGTCGCGGGGCCGGCATCGGTCGCGCACCGGGCAGCGGTGGAAACGCCCGGATCGCTGCTGCAGTTCGCGGCCGCCTCCGCCCCGTCGGCGATCATCCAGATGGTGTTCGCGCTGCTCATCATCTATTTCTTCCTGGCCGGCTGGACCCGGCTGCGCCGTCGCACGATCAACAGCCGGGGCAGTTTCGACGGTGCCATGGCGGTCGCGCGGGTGATCCAGAATGTGGTCGACGCGACCTCCGCCTATGTGATGACGATCGCCACCATCAACCTGTGCTTGGGGCTCGCCGTGGCGCTGGCGCTCTGGTTGATCGGCATGCCCTCGCCCTGGATGTGGGGCGGCATCGTCGCCTTGCTCAACTTCATTCCCTATTTCGGACCGATGCTCGCGGCGCTGTTGCTGGCGCTGGGCGGCCTCATGGTGTTCGACGATGTCTGGACGGCGCTGCTGCCCGCCTTTCTCCAGATTGGCTTCCATCTGGTGGAGGCCAATGTCATCACGCCCACCATCCTTGGCCGTCGCCTGACGATGAACCCGCTGCTGATTCTCGTCTCGCTGACCTTCTGGGGCTGGGTCTGGGGCACGCCTGGCGCGCTGCTCGGCGTGCCGTTGCTCATCATCGTGCAGACCGTGGTGGCCGCCGCCGGCACGCCCGACATTGCCGGTTTCCTGTTCGAACAGGGGACGCTGACGGTCAGCCGTCGCAAAGAAAATGCAACAAGTGAAGAAACTGATGGCGAGGACGGTTGACAGCTTGGCCGGACCCGCATAGACGGCCGCCCACACCGAACGCGGGTGTAGCTCAGTTGGTTAGAGCGCCGGCCTGTCACGCCGGAGGTCGCGGGTTCGAGCCCCGTCACTCGCGCCACTTTCCCTGACCGGAAAGTCGGAAGGTAAACAGATTTGCATCATCTGGTGACCATGGGTCACGATAGGATGCCGCCCTGCGCGGGTGTAGCTCAGTTGGTTAGAGCGCCGGCCTGTCACGCCGGAGGTCGCGGGTTCGAGCCCCGTCACTCGCGCCACTTCATTCTCGAAGTGATCCGATCGCCAGGCGATCCTTTTTTCCCTCACATCGATACAGGCCAGCGGGCCGACACCAACGGCATCGGCCCGTGACGATTCGTCTCAGAGATGCTCGCCCGTCACGTGCGGCGGCAGCGGTTCGTTGGCGAGCCAGCGATAGACGCCGCCGGCGGCCAGCGCACCGATGATCGGCGCCACCCAGAACAGCCAGAGCTGATGCAGCGCCAACCCGCCGACCAGCAGGGCAGGACCGGTGCTGCGCGCCGGATTGACCGATGTGTTGGTGACCGGGATGCTGATCAGGTGGATCAGCGTCAGCGCCAGGCCGATCGCGATCGGGGCAAAGCCCGCCGGCGCGCGGCTGTCGGTCGCACCCAGGATCACGCTCAGGAAGCCAAAGGTCAGCACCACCTCGATCGCCAGCCCTGATTCGAGCGTGTAGCCGCCCGGCGAATGCAGGCCATAGCCATTGACCGCCAGGCCATTGGGCGCCAGCTCATAGCCCGGCTGGCCGCTGGCGATGAACAGCAGCAGGGCGGCTGCGATCACCGCGCCCACCAGTTGCACGACGATATAGGGGGCGATGTCGCGGGCCGGAAAGCGGCCGCCGGCCCACAGGCCGATCGTCACCGCCGGGTTGAGGTGGCAGCCCGAAATATGGCCGATCGAAAAGGCCATGGTCAGCACCGTGAGGCCGAAGGCCAGGGCCACGCCCAGCAGGCCGATGCCGACATCGGGAAAGGCCGCCGCCAGCACGGCGCTGCCGCACCCGCCGAACACCAGCCAGAATGTGCCGAAACATTCGGCAAACAATCGCTTGCTCAATGGAACCATCAACGCCTCCTGTTGCACTGTGCGCCTGCCACCGGACATGGTTTGAGACCGGTGCGGGGTGGCGCCGCCCGGAGAATGCAGGATGATCGAAGGGAGCGGTCCGCGGCATGGGCGGCCGATGCTGGTGACTGGCGCATGGACATGCCGTTGCCCCCGTTTCCGGCGAGCCGCCGGCATCGCGCATGGCCGCGATGCGTCCGCTATGGTCGCCTAACGCTCAGGGATAAGGCGAAACACCATGGGCTGGGCATCGGGATTAACCCTGACGCCAGCGCCCCGTTTCCATCCAGGCAAGCAGCCGCCGCAGCGGCAGGATCCAGATCCAGATCAGGCCCAGGAAAATATAGACCGGCACCTGGCCCCACATCGGCAACTGGCCGATCAGCGGCGACAGGCTGCCGACCAGCACGGCCCAGCCCAGGATCAGCCCCAGGATCGCGAACATGCCGGCCGGCTTGCGCCAGCTGGGCTGATGATAATGGCGCGGGTCGATGCTCATCGGGGTCAGGCTGCCTCGATCACGGCGGTTTCGGTCAGGATCATGTCGAGCGGCAGATCCCATGGGTCGGCCGGCACATCATCCAGTTCCTGCGCCGACCAGGCAAGGCCGACGCGCAAGGCATCGGGATGGCGGGCAAAGGCGCGGTCATAATAGCCGCCGCCCTGGCCAAGGCGGTTCATCCGCTGGTCGAAACCCAGCAGCGGCGCGATGATGACATCCGGCACCACCGCACCGCCCGACGGCTCGGGGTGGCTGGTGCCGAACAGGCCGGGGAACAACTGGTCCTCCGGCCGCCACAGCAGGAAATCCATGCTGCCGAGGCGATCGAGCACGCGCGGCAGCGCCACCTGCTTGCCCATCACGCCCAGTTGCGGGGCCAGCCGCTGCGCCGGCGCCTCGTCATCCAGCGCCATGTAGAGCGCGATTACCTGCGCGTCGGCGATGCGCTGGGCGAGCGGGGAGGGGATGGCCTTGAACGCCAGCCTGTGGGTCAGCGCGTCGAGCGAGGCGACGAAGTTGCGCCGCCGCTGCCGGGCGATCGCGCGCAGGGTCGACTTGTCGGCGGCATCACTGTCGTCGGGCATGGGGTGCCTTTGCTGGGAAGAGGAGGGTGACGGGACCGCCTTGGCCGTTTGCTGGAATATCCTCTGACGCCTCAACGTCAGGTGGGGACCATGTAGATCGGGCCAGAGCCCGCCCAGGGACAGCCCCCGTGGATGTGATTATCGCCTCAGGGATGTTCGCTAAAGCTCGCACCAGGCAGTGCCCGTCTCCGCCAATCTAGGCGTCGGCGGCGCGGGCGGCAAGAGCCTCGCTCAGCTTTTCTACGCGCGCGGCCAAAGCCTCGACCGCGCGGGCGGCCGGCTCGTCATCGCCATCCAGCGCCAGTTGCTCCTGCCGGCCCGCCGCGGCGCGCTTCAGTTCGTTGAGTTCGTCCGCCATGAACAGCGCCGCGAACAGCAGCGTGCGCACCTCGGTCAGGCCCGGCGTGCTGCGCTGCGCCTGATAGGCCTTGTCCTCGATGATCTGGGCCAGATGCGCCATATGCGCTTCCTCGCCATCGCGGCAGCGCAGCTGATAGGGGCGGCCGGCGATCTGCAGCATGATTTCAGCCATCGGTGCGCCCCCGCAATTCCCCGATCAGATCGTCCAGCGATTGCAATGCCGCCTGGGCGGCCATCTGGTCGATGCCGGACTTGCCATGGGGGACAGCCTGCGAAAGGCTGGCCACATTCTGTTCAAGCCGACTGATCGCGCGCTCCAGCGTGCCGATCGCCTGCATCATGCGGTCGCTTGCCATATTTTCTGCATAGCCAATGTTTTCGCCTTGCAAAAGCGCTGTTTGGACGGCTTGCCGCGCACCATGCCCCGCCTGCGGTTGACGCATGGGGATTGACGCGACAAAGGGAACCCAAATCGACTCGCCCGTTCGCGCGGGCATTCCATGCCAGTCATGAAAGACATCTTCCCGCTATGACCGTTTCCGACACGCAGCTCGCCAACGCCATCCGGGCGCTTTCCATGGACGCCGTGCAGGCTGCCAATAGCGGCCATCCCGGCATGCCGATGGGTATGGCCGACGTCGCCACGGTGCTGTTCAAGGATTATGTGAAGTTCGATCCGGCCGCGCCGAAATGGGCCGACCGCGACCGTTTCGTGCTGTCGGCCGGTCATGGCTCCATGCTGATCTACTCGCTGCTGAACCTGACCGGCTATGCCAGCCCGACGATGGACGACATCCGCAACTTCCGCCAGCTCAGCAGCCCCTGCGCCGGCCACCCGGAGAATTTCGAGCTGGCAGGGGTCGAAGCGACCACCGGCCCGCTGGGTTCGGGCCTCGCCACTGCCGTTGGCATGGCGATTGCCGAGCGTCACCTGAACGCCGAGTTCGGCGACGATCTGGTCGATCACCGCACCTGGGTGATCGCCGGCGACGGCTGTCTGATGGAAGGCATCAACCATGAGGCGATCGGCCTCGCCGGTCACTTGAACCTCTCGCGCCTGATCGTGCTGTGGGACGATAACAAGATCACCATCGACGGCGCCGTCGATCTGTCGAGCAATGAAGATGTCCGCGCCCGCTATGCCGCCACCGGCTGGCATGTCGTGTCGTGCGACGGCCATGACGTTGCCGACGTGCGCCGCGCCATCGACGAAGCACTGGCTGATCCGCGTCCCTCGCTGATCGCCTGCGCCACCAAGATCGGTTATGGCGCGCCGAACAAGGCCGGCACCTCGGGCGTCCATGGCTCGGCGCTGGGCGAGGCCGAAGTCGCCGCCGCCCGCGAGTTCCTGGGCTGGACCGCCGAACCCTTCGTCGTTCCCGCCGACATCGACGCCGCCTGGAAGGCGATCGGTGGCAAGGGTGGCGATGTTCGCGCCGCCTGGGAAGGCCGCCTGGCAAATGCCTCGGAGGGCGCCGAATTTTCGCGCCGCATGGCGGGCGAACTGCCGGCCGGCTTCTCGCTCGACGCCTATATCGACAGCCTGATCGCCAACCCGCAGAAGGTCGCCACCCGCAAAGCCAGCGAACTGGCGCTGGGCGCGATCAACGATCTGCTGCCCGAAACCGTCGGCGGCTCGGCCGACCTCACCGGCTCGAACAACACCAAGACCAAGTCGACCGGCCCGCTGACCCGCGACGATTATTCGGGCCGCTATGTCTATTATGGCATCCGCGAATTCGGCATGGCCTGCGCGATGAACGGCATGGCGCTGCATGGTGGCGTGATCCCCTATGGCGGCACCTTCCTGGTCTTCTCCGACTATATGCGCGCCGGCATCCGCCTCGCTGCGCTGCAGGAGCAGCGCGTGATCCACGTCCTCACCCATGACTCGATCGGTCTGGGCGAAGACGGCCCGACCCACCAGCCGATCGAGCATGTCATGTCGATGCGCATGATCCCGAACCTCGACGTCTATCGCCCGGCCGACATCGTCGAGACGGCGGAATGCTGGGAACTGGCGCTCAAGGATGCGACCGGCCCGTCGGTCCTCGCCCTGACCCGCCAGAACCTGCCGCAGCTGCGCCTCAAAAAAGCTGAGAATCTGTCGGCCAAGGGCGCCTATCGCCTGGTCGCCGCGACCGCCGATCGCAAGGTCGTGCTGCTCGCCACCGGTTCGGAAGTCGAGATCGCCGTCGCCACCGCCAAGGCGCTGGAAGAACAGGGCATCGGCGCCGACGTCGTCTCGATGCCCAGCTGGGCCCATTTCGACGCGCAGGACGCCGCCTACAAGGCCGACATCCTGCCCGCCGGCGTGCTGCGCGCCTCGATCGAGGCCGGCACCACCTTCGGCTGGGAACGCTATACCGGCCTTGACGGCCTGCGCTTCGGCATCGACAGCTTCGGCGCGTCGGCTCCGGCCGAAGTGCTCTACGACCATTTCGGCCTGACCGCCGCCAAGATCGCTCCGCAGATCAAGGCCGCGCTCGGCGCCTGAGCCCAAGACCTACACGCAAACCGGGAGACAAGTGCAGTGGCAACGAAGGTAGCAATCAACGGTTTCGGCCGCATCGGTCGTCTGGTGGCGCGCGCCATCCTCTCGCGCACCGACCATGATCTGGAACTGGTGAGCATCAACGACCTGGGCGATGCCAAGGCCAATGCCCTGCTGTTCAAGCGCGACTCGGTCCATGGCAACTGGGCGGGCGACGTCAGCGTCGACGGCGATTTCCTGGTGGTCGACGGCAAGAAGATCAAGGTGACGGCAGAGCGCGATCCCGCCAACCTGCCGCACGCCGAACTGGGCGTCGAAATCGCCCTGGAATGCACCGGCATCTTCACCAGCAAGGACAAGGCCGGCGCCCACCTGACCGCCGGCGCCAAGCGCGTCGTCATCTCGGCACCGGGCACCAACGTCGACAAGACTGTCGTCTTCGGTGTCAACCATGACGAGCTGACCGCCGACGACATCATCATCTCGAACGCCAGCTGCACCACCAACTGCCTGGCGCCGCTTGCCAAGGTGCTGAACGATTCGATCGGCATCGAACGCGGCTTCATGACCACGATCCACAGCTACACCAACGACCAGAACACTCTGGACCAGATCCACAAGGACATGCGTCGCGCCCGCGCCGCTGCCCTGTCGATGATCCCGACCACCACCGGTGCCGCCCGCGCCGTGGGTGAGGTTCTGCCCGCGCTCAAGGGCAAGCTGGACGGTTCGTCGGTCCGCGTGCCGACCCCGAACGTCTCGGTCGTCGACCTGAAGTTCATCCCCAGCCGCGCCACCACGGTCGAGGAAGTCAACGGCCTGCTCAAGGCCGCGTCGGAATCCGGCCCGCTCAAGGGCATTCTGGGCTATTCGGACGAGCCGCTGGTCTCGATCGATTACAACGGCGATCCGCGCAGCTCGACCGTCGACAGCCTGGAAACGGCCGTGATCGAGGGCAATCTGGTCCGCGTGCTCAGCTGGTACGACAATGAATGGGGCTTCTCGAACCGCATGATCGACACCTCGGGTGTCATGGCGAAGTTCCTCTAAGCCTTCTCAGCCCCGCCGGACCAACCGGCGGGGTTTTTCTTCTGACATAATTCCAAATTCTAGGAGCGATCATGGCAAAGCCGTTCAAGACACTCGACGACATGGGCGACATCACCGGCAAGGTGGTGCTGGTGCGCGAGGATCTGAACGTGCCGATGCAGGACGGTTCGGTCAGCGACGACACCCGTCTGCGCGCGGCGATGCCGACCATCCTGGAACTGGCCGATCGCGGCGCCAAGGTGCTGATCCTGGCCCATTTCGGCCGGCCCAAGGGCCAGAAGAACCCGGAATTTTCGCTCAGCAAGATCACCCGTCCGCTGACCCAGGTGCTGGGCCGCGAAGTGCAGTTCATTCCCGACTGCCAGGGTGAAGCCGCGACCGACGGTATCAAGGTGATGCGCAACGGCGACATCGCCATCCTCGAAAATACCCGCTTCCATGCCGGCGAGGAAAAGAACGACCCCGCGCTGGTCGATGCGATCGCCGCGATCGGCGACCTCTATGTCAACGACGCCTTTTCCGCCGCGCACCGCGCCCATGCCTCGACCGAGGGGCTGGCCCACAAGCTGCCCGCCTTCGCCGGCCGCTCGATGGAGAAGGAACTGGACGCGCTCGAAGCTGCGCTCGGTGCCCCGGTCAAGCCGGTCGCCGCTGTCGTCGGCGGCGCCAAGGTGTCGACCAAGCTAGACGTGCTCAACAATCTCGTCACCAAGGTTGATCATCTGATCATCGGCGGCGGCATGGCCAACACCTTCCTCCACGCCCGCGGCGTTGATGTCGGCAAGTCGCTGTGCGAAAAGGATCTGGCCGAGACGGCCGAGGCCATCTTCGACAAGGCGGAAGAAGCCGGCTGTATCATCCATCTGCCCTATGACGTGGTCGTGGCGAAGGAATTTGCCGCCAACCCGCCGTCGGTCCGGACCTGCAACGTCCATGAAGTCGCCGAGGACGAGATGATCCTCGACGTCGGTCCGGCCGCGGTCGAGGCGCTGGGCGATGCGCTCAAGAACTGCCGCACCCTGGTGTGGAACGGCCCGCTCGGCGCGTTCGAGATCGCGCCCTTTGATGCCGCGACCGTCGCCCTTGCCAAGACCGCGGCGGCGCTCACCAAGGAAGGCCAGCTGGTGTCGGTCGCGGGCGGTGGCGACACCGTCGCCGCGCTCAACCATGCCGGCGCGGCCGCCGACTTCACCTTCATCTCGACCGCTGGCGGCGCCTTCCTCGAATGGATGGAAGGTAAGGAACTGCCGGGCGTGAAGGCGCTCTACGCCTAAGCTTTTTGACGGCGGGGGCGTCAGCGCGTGGCGCTGGCGCCCCGGTCGAACAGGACGAAGACCAGCGCGGCCACGCCGCCGATCGCCGCACCGGCGATCGCGCTCAGGCTCCAGCCGCCCGCTTCATAGGTGGTCGACCCGATCACCGATCCCAGCGCCCCGACCACGAACATCACCGTCATATAGGCCGCATTGATCCGGCCGCGCGCATGGGGATCGAGCGAGAAGATCAGCTTCTGCCCGGTGATCTGGCTGACCTGCACCGCCGCATCGATCAGCACCGCCATGATGGTGAAGCCGATCAGGCTGCCCGCCGCCACCGTCCAGTCCGCCAGCAGGAAACCGATCGATAGCGCAATCAGCGCGCCGAGCGAGGCCGGGCCGGTCAGGCGCCGGTCGGCTAGCCAGCCCGCCACCGGGGCCACCAGCGCGCCGCCCGCACCCGCCAGCGCAAAGGCGCCGATGCCATTATGGCTGAGGTCAAAATCATGGATCAGGCTCAGCGGCGCGGCGGTCCAGAACAGGTTGAACGCCGCGAACATCGACGCCTGGTAGAAGGCGCGCATCCGCACCACGCGATATTTGCCGAGCTGCGAGAAGGTGGAGCTAAGCACTTCGCCATAATGCATGCCCCCCTTGGGCCGGCGCTGCGGACAGGCGATCAGCAGCGCGATCGCGACCAACGCAATCACCCCGGCCGACAGCAGGAAGGTCGCGCGCCAGCCCATCGAACCAGCAAGGAAGCTGGCGATCGGCCGCGACAGCATGATGCCGAACAACAACCCGCTCATCACCGTGCCGACGACGCGGCCCTGTCGCTCGGGCGGGGCGAGGTGGGAGGCGAGGGGGATCAGCACCTGCACACCGGTCGCACCGACGCCGGTCATGACCGACGCGATCAGGAAGGTCGCGGGGCCGTTGGACAGGGCGATGGCGATACAGCCCAGCACCGTCGCCACCGCCGATATCAGCACGATCCGCCGGTTCTCGAACAGGTCGGCCAGCGGCACTACCAGGATGATGCCCAGGCCATAGCCCAACTGCGTCAGCGTGGTGATGAGGCCCGCGACCCCGGCGGACATGCCGATTTCCGGCCCGATCACGTCGATCAGCGTCTGGGCATAATAGAGGTTGGCGACCATCGTCCCGCACGCGACCGCCATCAGCAATATGGCAAAGCGGGACAGGGGCGCATCATCGCGCGGCAGGGGCAGGGCGGCAGAATTGGTCATGCCGCCCTAATGGTCACCCGCGGAAGGGCTTTCAACCCGATGACGGAAATTTCATTGTGCAATGCAACGGAAATTGGCCTCAGGCGGGCGGCTGTTCGTTGAGCAAGGGCACCAGCAGCGCGTTGAGGTCATCCAGCTCGAACGCGCCGGACTTGGCGTAGCGCAGCCGGCCGGCCCGATCGATGACGAAATTGGTCGGCACCCCGGTCAGCGGGCCATAGGGGCCCTTGATCCTTTTGGCCGACGGGATGTGCATCGCTGCGAACAATTGCTTCAACTGGGCGATCGGCACCGATCCTTCGGTGGTGATCGCGAACATCTTCTTCAGCCCATGTTTCTTCTGGAGTCCATAATAGCTATCGAGCGTCGGCAATTCCTTGCGGCATGGCACGCACCATGTCGCCCAGAAATTGAGCAGCACCACCTGGCCCTTCAGTTCCGCCAGCGACACCTTGCTGCCGTCGATCAGCGTCAGCTCGAAATCCGGCGCCATCTCGCCGACCACCGGCTTGGTCGCCGCCCGCGCCGCCCCGATATCGATCAGCCCCAGCATCAGCGCGGCCGCCATGACGGGCCGCATCTTCCCGATCCCCATTCTTCCCCCGATTCAGACCTTTGGCCACAGCCTATCAGGCACTTTCGCACGCGCCAACGATATTGGCGGCCGCCCCGTCGCCGCGCGGGGGCAAGCATCTTGCGGTGCGACATGGGACTAGCTAACAGCCCGGATACCGGCGGGCCTGACGGCGCGCTACAGTCATGCCCTCGGGTTCGCCCGATGGCTTCCATCTTTCCGCGCTGCCGAGGGGGCGGCGCGCCCCAAGAGAAGGTATGTGCAGATGCTGGATCAGGACATGGTCAAGAAGGTTTCCGACGGTCAGGGCTTTATCGCCGCGCTCGACCAGAGCGGCGGTTCCACGCCCAAGGCGCTCAAGGGCTATGGCGTCGAGGAGAGCGCCTGGAGCAATGACGAGGAGATGTTCGGCCTGATCCATGGCATGCGCAGCCGTGTCATCACCTCGCCCGCCTTTACCGGTGACAAGGTGCTGGGCGCGATCCTGTTCGAACGTACCATGGACGGTAGCGTCGACGGTAAGCCGACTCCGACCGCGCTGATCGAACGCGGCGTCGTGCCCTTCATCAAGATCGACAAGGGGCTGGAGGATGAGGCGAACGGCGTGCAGCTGATGAAGCCGATGCCTGAGCTCGACGCTCTCCTCGCCCGCGCCAAGGGCCTGGGCGTGTTCGGCACCAAGGAACGCTCGGTTGTCAACCTCGCCAACCGCGAGGGCATTGCCGCCGTGGTCGCGCAGCAGTTCGAAGTCGGCCGCCAAGTGCTGGCCGGCGGTCTGATGCCGATCATCGAGCCCGAAGTGAACATCAAGTCGCCCGAACGCGCCGAGGCCGACCAGATCCTGCTGGAGGAAATCCTCAAGCAGCTCGACGCCCTGCCCGAAGGCGAGCAGGTGATGCTCAAGCTCTCGCTGCCCGCCAAGGCCGGCCTGTTCGATCCGCTGGTCGATCATCCCAAGGTGCTGCGCGTCGTCGCCCTGTCGGGTGGCTTCAGCCGCACCGAAGCCTGCGCCGAACTCGCCAAGAATCGCGGCATCATCGCCAGCTTCAGCCGCGCGCTGCTCAACGACCTGCGTCACCAGATGAGCGACGATGAATTCAACGCGTCGCTGGGCGAGGCCGTCGACGAAATCTACGCCGCCTCGGCCACCAAGACCCCGGTCGCGGCCTGATCTGCATGGACGGCGCCGGGCAGGGGAAGTCCCGCCGGCGCCGCCTTTATCGTAGCCTTCGGCTTACGACACCCGCACCCTGGCCCGTTCGCTTCGAGCGTGTCGAGAAGCGGATAGCGCAGCGCTCCCGCTTTACGGCTTGCCCTTCAGCATAGGCAGTACCTTGTCGAGCGGCAGGGCCTCGGCCGTCCCGCGATTGCCGACCACGGTCTGCGCCTTGAACAGCGCGTTCAGTACCGCTTCCTCGGTCGCCTCGATGGTCGCCTGGAACAGCGGCGACATGCGGTCATTGGGCAGGTCGTCCGCCGCCGCCACCGCATTGCGCTTCGCCGCCGTGCGCCGCACCGCGGCGCTGGTCGAGAAGGCGATGGCATAGTCGCCCGACCCGTTGGAGAAGCTGGAGCCGGTCCGCGCGATGCCGCCAAAGGCGCGCTCGGCGACGCGGCGCAGATTGCGGTCGGACAGCGGCGCATCGGTTGCGATCACGATCACGACGGAGCCGTCCGCCTTCTTCTCCTCGACCTGCTGGCGATAGTCATAGCGGCCGAGCTTCACCCCCACCGGCACGCCCGCGATCGTCAGCACCCCGCCATAATTGGCCTGCACCAGCACGCCCACGGTCCAGCCGCCCAGCGACGCCGGCAGCTTGCGCGACGATGTGCCGATCCCCGCCTTGAAGCCGAAGGCCACCGTGCCAGTGCCCGCGCCCACGCCGCCTTCCTCGACCGGGCCGGCCTTGGCGCTCTCGATCGCGCGCCGCGCGTCGGCGATGGTGACATGCCGCCCGCGAATGTCATTGAGCATGCCGTCATTGGTCTCGCCGACCACGGCATTGACCGACCGCACCTCCTCATTGCCGGCCTGCGCCAGCGTCCATTCGACCGAGGCCGCGCCGGCCTCCGCCACGTTCAGCGTATTGGTCAGCAGGATCGGCGTCTCGATCTCGCCCAGCTCCGCGACCTGGGTCGATCCCATGAACTTGCCGAACGCATTATAGGCGACGAAGCCGGCCGGCACCTTGTCCTGGAACAGGTTGCCGCCATGGGGCAGGATCGCGGTGACGCCGGTGTTGACGTCCTTGCTGCGGGCCAGCGTCACCTGGCCCACCTTCACCCCCGCGACATCGGTGATTGCGTTGAGCGGGCCGGGCTGGAGGATGCCGACGGTCACGCCCGCTTCCCGCGCGCGTGGCCGCGGCGCCTCCTGCGCCAGCACGGGCGCGGCGGACAGGAGCAGCAGGGCGGCGAAAGCGTGGCGCATGGAACATCCTTCGATATGGTGATCGCGGTCATAGCCGCACTTGGCGCGGCCGCGCGAGCGGCTATAAGGCGCGCATGACCGATTTCACTGACGAAGAACTGGCGCTCGACCCCCATTTTGCCGAGCAGTTCGAAAAGGGCTTTCGCCCGGCCTGCCAACTCTATCTGATTTCGCCGCCGGCGATCGACGAGACTTTCGTTGATCAGCTCGCCCAGGCGTTTGACGGCGGCAAGGTCGCCGCCTTCCAGCTGCGCCTCAAAGGGATCGACGATCATGCCATCGCCGCGCTCGCCGGGCCGCTCCAGGCGCTCTGTGCCGAGCGCGAGGTCGCCTTCATCATCAATGACAGCATCGGCCTTGCCAAGCGGCTGAACGCCGATGGGGTCCATCTGGGGCAGGAGGATGGCGACCCGCGCGAGGCGCGCAAGCAGCTTGGTCCCAAGGTCCAGATCGGCGTGACCTGCCATGACAGCCGCCATCTGGGGATGGAAGCGGGCGAGGCGGGAGCCGACTATGTCGCCTTCGGCGCCTTCTACCCGACCACGACCAAGGAAACGACGCACCGCGCCGAACCGTCGATCCTGGGCTGGTGGACCACCCTGTTCGAACTGCCCTGCGTCGCGATCGGCGGTATCACGCCGGACAATGCCGCCCCCCTGATCGCAGCCGGCGCCGATTTCCTGGCCGTTAGCGGAACGGTGTGGAATCATCCCGACGGGCCAAAGGCCGGCGTCGCCGCCTTCGCGTCGGTGCTGGGCGGGGCCTGATCGGGTAGGGCGCCAGCGCACCTGAAAAACGCTTCGGGCGCGCCGGGCGCGGGTTTATCCCGATAGGCAAAGGGCCGCCACCGGGCCAGCATCCCTGCAATCGGGCAAGGGGTGCTGGGCATGGCGTTGGAAGAATTCGTCCATCAGTTGGCGGAATATGTCGCGCTGCTGGTCAATCTGCTGGCGATCCTGGCGATCGCCATCGGTTCGGTTCAGGGCGCGATCGGCCTGACGGGGCTGCTATTGTTCAAGGCGGACGAATCGAAGCTCATGCCGGTCTGGATGAGCTTTGGCCGCTGGGCGGTCGCCGGGCTCAGTTTCCAGCTTGCGGCCGATATCGTGGAAACCAGCATCGCCCCGACCTGGGCGGAAATCGGCAAGCTCGGGGCAATCGCGGCCATCCGCACTTTCCTCAACTATTTCCTCGACCGCGATCTTGAGGGGATACGCGAGCGCGAGAAGGCCAAGGCGGAGGCCGAAGCCATCTGATCGCAGCGGCACAGGCAGCTTTCCGCCGCCTGCTGCGTTGTCTCTTCCATGATGTGGGAGAGTATCGCCTTGAAATATCGTCTTCTCGGCCTGCCGCTGCTGTGCGCGGCCTGCAATGTGTCGACCACCGACGCCAATGAAAGCCAGCCAGCCGCGCCAACCAACCAGACACCGATCAGCCAGACACAGGCCGCGCCCGACCCCTCGGCTGCCTATGCTTTCCAGGTCGTGGAGGAACCCGGCGGCAAGCCTTGGCAGCCCAACCAGATATTGCAGGCGCAGGTGGCGCTCGATCGCTGGGGCTTCTCGCCCGGCGTGATCGACGGCAAGGACGGCATGAGCTTCAAGGCGGCCTTGCGCGGCTTCCAGGAGGCGAACAAGCTGCCCGTCACCGGCGATTATGACCAGAAGACTTCGGCCGCGCTGCTGGAGGGGGAGGCGAAGCCGACCACCTGGCTGGTGCGCATCCCCGACGGCTTTGCCCGCGGGCCCTTCTTCGACATCCCCAAGGGGCTGAACAATCAGGCGAGCCTGCCCGCGCTCACCTATCGCAACCTGCTCGAAAAACTGGCGGAGCGCTTCCACACCACGCCCGAAGTGCTGACCGGCATGAACCCGCCCGATACGAAGGTCGCCGCCGGCGCGACCATCCGCGTGCCGGCGATCGACAATCAGCCGGTGGCACGGATCGAGGGCGACGAACGCGGCTGGGGCGAAACGCTCGCCAGCCTCGGCGTCGCCAAGGACCAGCCACAGGCCGACCATCTGGTGGTCGACAAGTCGGAAGGGCTGCTCAAGGTCTATGGCGCGGACAACCGCCTGATCGCGCAATTCCCGGTCACCACCGGGTCGCAGCATGATCCGCTGCCGCTGGGCGAATGGACGATCAAGGGCGTCAGCCGCAATCCCGACTTCCATTATAATCCCGACCTGTTCTGGGATGCCGCGTCGAAGGATCAGAAGGCGGTGCTGAAGCCCGGCCCCAACGGCCCGGTCGGCGTCGTGTGGATCGATCTGTCCAAGGATCATTATGGCATCCATGGCACGCCCGAGCCGCAACTGATCGGCCGCACCGAAAGCCATGGCTGCATCCGCCTCACCAACTGGGACGCCGCGCGGCTGGCGCAGATGGTGAAGAGCGGCGTCAAGGCGAAGTTCCAAGCATGAATGTCCGGCTGTGGGGCGGTATCGCGGTCGCGCTGCTGCTCTGCATCGCCTTCGTCCGCTATTGCGTGCGGATCGTCCCGGCCGATGCGCCGGTGGGATCCGCGGTGTCCGCGCCGCCAAACGTCAGCAACGGCGCGCTGCTGATCCCGGTGGAGGGCGTGCCGGCCTCCGCGCTCACCGACACCTTCACCCAGGCACGGGCAGGCGGCGCCCGTCCGCATGATGCGATCGACATCATGGCGGCGCGGGGCAGGGCGGTGCTGGCCGCCGCCGACGGCCGGATCGAGAAGATCTTCTGGAGCGAGGCGGGTGGCCGCACCCTCTATGAGCGCTCGCCCGACGGGCGCACCCTCTATTATTATGCCCATCTCGACAGCTATGCGTCGGACCTGCACGAAGGGCAGGCGGTCAGGCGCGGGCAGCGCATCGCGACCGTGGGCAGCACCGGCAATGCCGATCCCGCCGCGCCGCACCTCCATTTCGCTGTCAACCGCATGGCGCCGGTTGATCCCTGGTATGGTGGCCAGCCGGTCAATCCCTATCCGCTGCTGGTCGGCCAATGACCTGTCCTACCGGCCCGCGATCGGCTATCATCGGGGCCAGCCGCGATCGAAAATTGCCAAAGTAGGAAAGCGAATTTCAAAATGTGCGGGAAATGTGCGAAGTTAAGCGGAAACGCCGCCCTCTTGCCCTTGGCGCCGTCTCGCGGTAAAGGCGCGGCCAGCCTCGCAGAGGCCGGCTCTTTTCCACATTCAGACATATAGGCAGGCTCTTCCCATGAAGATCAGCGGCGTGGACATTCGTCCCGGCAACAATATCGAATATGAGGGTGGCCTGTGGCGCGCCGTCAAGATTCAGCACACCCAGCCCGGCAAGGGCGGCGCCTATATGCAGGTGGAGCTGAAGAACCTGATCGATGGCCGCAAGAACAATGTCCGCTTCCGCTCGGCCGAGAGCGTCGAGCGCATCCGCCTCGACACCAAGGATTTCCAGTATCTCTACCCCGAGGGTGACATGCTGGTGTTCATGGACACCGAAACCTATGACCAGATCAACCTGCCGATGGACCTGGTCGGCGACGCCGCTGCCTTCCTGCAGGACGGCATGATGGTCATGCTGGAAATGTATGAAGAACGTCCGATCAGCGTCCAACTGCCCGAGACGGTCGAAGCGACCATCGTCGAAGCCGACGCCGTGGTGAAGGGCCAGACCGCATCGGCCAGCTACAAGCCGGCGATCCTCGACAATGGCGTCCGCGTCATGGTTCCGCCGCACATCGTCACCGGCACGCGCATCGTGGTCGATGTCTATGAGCGCGAATATGTGAAGCGGGCCGACTGATGCGGTTCGGGCGCAGCACGGCAGTTGCCGCCATCCTCGCGATCGGCGCTGTGCCGGCTGCGCTCCCTGCCCAGACGGTCAACAAGCCGTCCAAGGCGCAGATCGACAGTGCGGCCTATGTGCTGCAGGTCATCAGCAGCGCGCTGGAGTCGAAGGACGTCGAACAGCCGGTCAAGACCGCGCTGTTCGAATGCCTCTACAGCAATTCGCTGTCGCAGATCAGTGCGGCGACCGACAAGGTGATCGCGGGCAATCCGGGCAAGGTGAACCGCAAGGATCCCTCGCAGATGCTGGCGGTGATCGCCGGCACCTGTGGCTATCGTCCGGCCGCCACCAAGCCCGCCCCCAAGAAATAAAGCAAAGGCCGCCCACCGGGGCGGCGGAGATTTTACATGGTATCCCATTCCGGCCTTCTCACCGTCATGGAACGCGCCGCCCGCAAGGCCGGCTCCAAGCTGCGCCGCGACTTCGGCGAGGTCGAGCATCTGCAGGTGTCGCGCAAGGGGCCGGCGGACTTCGTGTCCAAGGCCGACAAGCAGGCCGAGCAGACGCTGGTCGAGGAATTGCAGAAGGCGCGTCCCGACTGGGGCTTCCTGCTGGAAGAGGGCGGGGTAATCGAAGGCGATCCCAACAAGCCGCGCTGGATCATCGATCCGCTCGACGGCACCACCAACTTCCTGCATGGCATCCCGCACTTCGCCATCTCGATCGCGGTCGAGGAGCCTTTGTTCGGCGGCAAGCGCGAAGTGACCTCGGGCCTGATCTACCAGCCGGTCACCGACGAAAGCTATTGGGCGGAAAAGAATCGCGGCGCCTGGCGTCATGACCAGCGTCTGCGCGTCTCGGCCCGCCGTGACCTTGCTGACTGCCTGATCGCCACCGGTATTCCGTTCATGGGTCATGGCAACATGGCCGAATGGACGCGCATCTTCGGTGCGGTGGCGCCTTCGGTCGCTGGCCTGCGTCGCTTCGGTGCCGCCTCGCTCGACCTCGCTCATGTCGCCTCGGGCCGCTATGACGGCTTCTGGGAAAGTGGCCTCCAGCCCTGGGACGTGGCAGCCGGCATCCTGATGGTGCGCGAGGCCGGCGGCTTCGTCAGCGACTTCCGCGGCGGCGACCAGATGATCGACCGCAAGGAAGTGATCGCGGGCAACGACGCGACCCACAGCAAGCTGCACAAGCTGGTGGCCGGCGCGCTGCGCTAAGAGTCTGGTCGCGATTGGGGGAGGTGCTTCGCGCTTCCGCCGATAGCGTGAATCAGGCTCGGCTAAGCTTCTGGTTTAAGAGCAAAGGGCGTCGGCCCACCGCGGCGAGTCTTCGGACTTCCAGAGGTGGTCCGGCGCCTGTTTTTTTGTGTCTGCGGCAATCGTCTCTTGCGCTTTTGGTAACGCGATCAAGCCTTTGCAATTGTTGCGAATCATTCTCATGGGTTCGCCCCTTGCTTCGCATATGCAGCAGGCCTAAAGGCCCCCCAGAACAATTTTCGCCCAGGGGATTCCATTGGTCGATCTCAGCCAATATCTGCCGATCCTGATCTTTCTCGGGATCGCTCTGCTGCTCTCCAGCACCTTCGTCTTCTTGCCGATGCTGGTTGGCCGCCTGACCGGTGCGCACAAGCCCGATCCTGCCAAGCTGTCCGAATATGAATGCGGCTTCCCCGCATTTGAAGAGCCGCGCAGCCAGTTCGACGTGCGTTTCTACCTTGTCGCCATCCTGTTCATCATTTTCGACCTGGAAGCGGCATTCCTCTTTCCCTGGGCGGTGAGCCTTGACCAGATCGGCTGGGCCGGCTGGGCGACGATGATGATCTTCATAGCGGAGCTGGTGCTCGGCCTCGTCTATGCGTGGAAGAAGGGAGCACTCGATTGGGAGTAGAACTGACCAGCCCCATTCCCGGCACCATGCCGCCGATGGGGACGCAGCCCGACCAGGACTTCTTCAACGCGCTCAGCAGTGAAGTCAGCGACAAGGGCTTCCTTGTCACCTCGACCGAGGAACTGTTCCAGTGGGCCCGTACGGGTTCGCTGTGGTGGATGACCTTCGGTCTGGCCTGCTGCGCCGTGGAGATGATCCACGTCAACATGCCGCGCTACGACATGGAGCGCTTCGGCGCCGCGCCGCGCGCGTCTCCGCGCCAGTCGGACGTGATGATCGTCGCGGGCACGCTGTGCAACAAGATGGCCCCGGCGCTCCGCAAGGTCTATGACCAGATGTCCAACCCGAAATATGTGATTTCGATGGGCAGCTGCGCCAATGGCGGTGGTTACTACCACTATAGCTATTCGGTCGTCCGTGGCTGTGACCGCATCGTGCCGGTCGACATCTATGTGCCGGGCTGCCCGCCCACTGCCGAAGCTCTGCTCTACGGCATCATGCAGCTGCAGCGGAAGATCCGCCGGATCGGGACGATTGAGCGTTAATATGGGCCATTCTGCACCCAAGATCGTGAACCCCGAAGCGATTGCCGAGGAAATCGGCGCCCTGCTGGGTTCGATGCTGATCGAAACCATCGATCATGCCGACGAGCTGACCTTCGTTGTCGCGCGCGACGACCTGGCCAATGCCATGGTCGCGCTGCGCGACATGGCGCATTACCAGCAGCTGATGGAAATCGCCGGCGTCGACTATCCGGAACGTCCGGACCGGTTCGAGGTCGCCTATCACCTGCTCAGCGTCACGCGGAACCACCGTGTCCGCGTCAAGGTTTCGACCGACGAGGATACGCCGGTGCCGACCGTCACGCACCTCTGGCCGGTCGCCGGCTGGCTGGAGCGCGAAGTGTTCGACATGTATGGCGTCATCTTCGATGGCAATACCGACCTGCGTCGCATCCTGACCGACTATGGCTTCAAGGGGCATCCGCAGCGCAAGGACTTCCCGCTGACCGGCTATGTCGAGCTGCGCTATTCCGAAGAAGACAAGCGCGTCGTCTATGAGCCGGTGAAGCTGGCCCAGGACTTCCGCAGCTTCGACTTCATGTCGCCCTGGGAAGGCGCGCAATATGTGCTGCCCGGCGACGAGAAGGCGGCGGCACCTGCCGCGCCGGCTCCTGCGCCCGCAGCTGCACCCACGCCCAAGGCGACGGAAAGCAAGGCCGACACCGGTGCTGGCGATGCCGCCAACAAGAAGGCCGAGGAAAAGTCGGCCGATGCGCCGGCCAAGCCCGCCGCCGAAACCGATGAAGGCAAGGGGGCTGCCAAGCCCGAAGGTAAGGCCTGATGTCCGACTATCTCGAAAAGATGGATCATGTCACCGATGCGGCCGACCCGGCCTATGGTGACACGGAAATCCAGAACTACACGATCAACTTCGGTCCGCAGCACCCTGCGGCGCACGGCGTTCTGCGTCTGGTCATGGAGCTGGACGGTGAAATCGTCGAGCGCTGCGACCCGCATGTCGGCCTGCTGCATCGCGGCACCGAAAAGCTGATCGAGCACAAGACCTATATGCAGGCGCTGCCCTATTTCGACCGGCTGGACTATTGTTCGCCGCTCGGCATGGAGCATAGCTATGTCCTGGCGGTCGAAAAGCTGCTGAACCTGGAAGTGCCGCTGCGCGCGCAATATCTGCGCGTGTTCTTCGCGGAACTGACCCGCATCTGCAATCACATGCTGAACCTGGGTTCGCACGTCATGGACGTCGGCGCGATGACGCCGAACCTGTGGCTGTTCGAAATCCGCGAGGACTGCCTCAACTTCTTCGAGCGCGCGTCGGGTGCCCGCATGCATTCGGCCTATTTCCGGCCGGGCGGCGTGCATCAGGACGTGCCGCTCAAGCTGCTGACCGACATCGCCGACTGGCTCGACACCCGTCTGCCGCGCCTGTTCGAGGATGCGATGAGCCTGGTCGTCGACAATCGCATCTTCAAGCAGCGCAATGTCGACATCTCGATCGTCAGCAAGGAAGACGCGCTGAAGTGGGGTTTCTCCGGTCCCATGCTGCGTGGCTCGGGCATCGCCTGGGACATCCGCAAGGCGCAGCCCTATGACGTCTATGACCGCATGGACTTCGACGTTCCGGTCGGCACCGCGTTCGACTGCTATGACCGGTTCATGGTCCGCGTCGAGGAAGTGCGCCAGTCCGCGCGCATCATGAAGCAGTGCCTCAGCGAAATGCCCGAAGGCCCGATCGCCAGCTTCGACCGCAAGGTCTCCCCGCCCAAGCGCGGCGAGATGAAGAAGTCGATGGAAGCGCTGATCCACCACTTCAAGCTCTATACCGAGGGCTTCCACGTCCCCGCGGGCGAAGTCTATGTGGCGACCGAAAGCCCGAAGGGCGAATTCGGCGTCTATCTGGTCAGCGACGGCTCCAACAAGCCCTATCGCTGCAAGATCCGCCCGACCGCCTTCAGCCATCTGCAGGCGATGGACTTCATGATGAAGGGCCACATGCTGGCCGATACAACCGCTGTACTGGGCGCGATGGACATCGTGTTCGGAGAATGTGACCGATAATGGCTGACGCAGTTCATATCCCCGATGAGGCCGAAACCCGCGCGCGCTGGGGCGCGTTCGAGTGGACGCCCGAAAATGCCGAGCAGGCCAAGAAGGTCATCGCGCGCTATCCCGCCGGTCGCCAGCAGTCGGCGGTGATGCCGCTGCTCGACCTGGCCCAGCGTCAGGTCGGTGCGGAAACGCAGACCAATGGCTGGCTGCCGGTCCCGGTCATGGAATATATCGGGCGTCAGCTCGATATGCCGTACATGCGCGTCTATGAGGTCGCGACCTTCTACACCATGTACAATTTGGCGCCGGTCGGCCGCTACCATGTGCAGGTCTGCGGCACGACGCCGTGCATGCTGCGCGGGTCGGACGATGTCTTTGCCGCGTGCAAGAACAAGGGTCTGGTCAAGGGCGGCACGACCCCCGACGGCCTGTTCACCCTCAATGAGGTCGAATGCCTTGGTGCCTGCGCCAACGCGCCGATGGTCCAGATCAACGACGATAATTTCGAAGATCTGACCTACGACAGCACCATCGCCATCCTGGAAACGCTGGCCGCCGGCGGCCAGCCCAAGATCGGCCCGCAGATCGATCGCCAGACCAGCGCGCCGGAAGGTGGCCCGACCACCCTCAAGGAGATGGTCGGCGAAAATCACGACTATCGCGGTCAATGGAACGAAGGAGCGACGGCATGACCGATGCACCCGCACCGGCGCCCTTCGTCGGGCCGCTGTCCGATAAGGACCGCATCTTCACCAACGTCCACGGCTTCCAGGATTGGGGCGTCGACGCCGCGATGAAGCGTGGCGATTGGGACAATACCAAGAAGCTGATGGAAATCGGCCAGGACGCGATCATCGACACCATCAAGGCGTCGAACCTGCGCGGCCGCGGCGGCGCCGGCTTCCCGACCGGCATGAAGTGGAGCTTCATGCCCAAGGAAAGCAAGGACGGCCGTCCCAGCTTCCTGGTCATCAACGCCGACGAATCCGAACCGGGTTCGTGCAAGGACCGCGAAATCATCCGCCACGATCCGCACAAGCTGATCGAAGGCGCGCTGATCGCCGGTTTCGCGATGCGGGCGCGTGCCGCCTACATCTATATCCGCGGTGAGTTCATCTACGAGGCGAAGGTGCTCTTCGCCGCCGTCGAGCAGGCCTATGAAAAGGGCTTCATCGGCAAGAATGCCTGCGGGTCGGGCTATGATTTCGACGTGTTCGTCCATCGTGGCGCCGGCGCCTACATCTGCGGCGAGGAAACCGCCCAGATCGAAAGCATCGAGGGCAAGAAGGGCCAGCCCCGCCTGAAGCCGCCTTTCCCGGCCGGCGCGGGCCTCTATGGCTGCCCGACCACGGTGAACAACGTGGAATCGATCGCGGTTGCGCCGACGATCCTGCGTCGCGGCGCTGCCTGGTTCAACGGCTTCGGTCGCGAGAACAATCGCGGCACCAAGCTGTTCCAGATCAGCGGTCATGTGAACAAGCCTTGCGTCGTCGAGGAATCGATGTCGATCCCGTTCCGCGAACTGATCGATCGCCATTGCGGCGGCATCCGTGGCGGCTGGGACAATCTGCTCGCGGTCATTCCGGGTGGGTCGTCGGTGCCGCTGGTTCCTGCAAAGGAAATCATGGACGCACCGATGGACTTCGACGGTCTGCGCGCGCTGGGCTCGGGCCTGGGCACCGCCGCTGTCATCGTCATGGACAAGTCGACCGACATCGTCCGCGCCATTTCGCGTCTCTCCTATTTCTACAAGCATGAGAGCTGCGGCCAGTGTACGCCGTGCCGCGAAGGCACGGGCTGGATGTGGCGCGTCATGGAGCGTCTGCGCACCGGCGACGCGGACCAGAGCGAAATCGACATGCTGTTCCAGGTGACCAAGCAGGTTGAAGGCCACACCATCTGCGCGCTTGGCGACGCAGCGGCATGGCCGATCCAGGGGCTGATCCGGCACTTCCGTCCGGAAATCGAGCGCCGGATCAACGAGAACAAGGGTAGTGCCCCCGTCATGGAGGCAGCGGAGTAACCATGCCGAAGGTCAAAGTAGACGGCGTAGAACTCGAAGTCCCGGCGGGCGCCACAGTCCTCCAGGCTTGCGAGCAGGCGGGGAAGGAAATCCCCCGTTTCTGCTATCATGAGCGCCTTTCCATCGCCGGCAATTGCCGCATGTGCCTGGTCGAGGTGAAGCCCGGACCGCCCAAGCCGCAGGCTTCGTGCGCGCTTCCGGCCACCGAAGGCCAGGAAATCCGCACCGACAGCGAAATGGTCAAGAAGGCCCGCGAAGGGGTGATGGAGTTCCTGCTCATCAACCACCCGCTGGATTGCCCGATCTGCGACCAGGGTGGCGAGTGCGACCTGCAGGATCAGTCGGTGGCCTATGGCCGTGGTTCGTCGCGCTATGACGAGAACAAGCGCGCCGTCACCGAGAAGAATATGGGGCCGATCGTCAAGACGGTCATGACCCGCTGCATCCAGTGTACCCGTTGCGTGCGCTTTGCAGAGGAAGTCGCGGGCGTGCCGGAAATCGGCGCCATCTATCGCGGCGAGAATATGCAGATCACCACCTATCTCGAACATGCCGCCAAGAGCGAACTGTCGGGCAATGTGGTCGACCTGTGCCCGGTCGGCGCGCTGACCGCCAAGCCCTACGCTTTCGAAGCGCGTCCGTGGGAACTCAAGAAAACCCATGCGATCGACGTTATGGACGCGCTCGGCACCAACATTCGCCTCGACAGCCGTGGTCGTCAGGTGCTGCGCGCCGTGCCGCGCATCAATGACGATGTGAACGAGGAGTGGGCGAGCGACAAGACCCGTCACAATGTCGACGGTCTGGTCCGCAAGCGTCTCGACAAGCCGTTCGTCCGCAAGGATGGCAAGCTGGTTCCGGCGACCTGGGCGGAAGCCTTCGCCGCCGTCGCCGCCGTCCAGCATGGCGGCAGCGTCGCGGCGATCGCCGGCGACCTGCTCGACTGCGAAACCATGTTCGCAGGGCGCGCGCTGGTCGAAAAGCTCGGCGGTTCGCTGCTGGAAGGCCGTCAGACCGGCCTGTCCTACGACGTGTCGAGCCTGTCTTCGGTGGTGTTCAACACGCCGCTCGCCGATCTCGAAACCGCGGACGTCATCCTGCTGGTCGGCACCAACCTGCGCTGGGAAGCGCCGCTGGTGAACACCCGCATCCGCAAGGCGATCAAGAAGGGCGCGAAGGTCTTCGCCGTCGGTCCCGAATTCGACCTGACTTACAAGGTCGAATGGCTGGGCAATGACGCGTCGCTGCTGGCCAAGCTGCCGGACGCCGTGCTCGAAGCCTTCAAGGGCGCTGCCCGTCCGGCGATGATCGTCGGTGGCGGCGTGCTGGCCAAGGACGGCGCGCATGGCGACACGCTGGCGCTGGTCGATACGCTGGGCCTGATCAAGGACGGCTGGAACGGTTACAACGTCCTGCACTTCGCAGCGGCCCGCATGGGCGGCCTGATGCTGGGCTATGCAACCAAGGGCGGCATCAAGGCGGTGGCTGCGGCCGCGCCGAAGCTGCTCTTCTCGCTCGGCGCCGACGAAGTCGACTATTCGGCCTTCGAAACCAGCTTCAAGGTCTATGTCGGCCATCATGGCGACAAGGGCGCCCATGCGGCGGACGTGATCCTGCCGGGCGCAAGCTACGCCGAAAAGGCCGGCACCTACGTCAACCTGGAAGGCCGGGTGCAGTTCGGTGAAAAGGCCGTGTTCGCGCCGGGCGATGCCCGCGAGGACTGGTCGATCCTGCGCGCCCTGTCGGAAGCGCTGGGTGCCAAGCTGCCGTTCGACAGCTTCGACGCGCTGCGCGCCGAAATGGTCAAGGCGGTTCCGGCGCTCGGCGTCGAAGGTATCGCCAACTATGGCTGGTCGGTCCCGTCGCTGCCGACCGGTGCGACCGGTGAACTGGGTTCGCCGATCAAGGATTTCTACCTCACCAACGCGATCTGCCGCGCCAGCCCGACGATGCAGCAATGCTCGGCCGAGCTGATCCATGGTGAAAGCTTCGCGGAGGCCGCAGAGTGACCGCTTTCTTCCAAGGCCTTGGCCTGCCTTTCGAGGGCGCATGGCTGCTTTCGACCATTATCGGTATCCTGGTCATCGCACTGCCGCTGATGCTGGCCGTCGCCATGATCATCTATGCCGACCGCAAGATCTGGGCGGCCATGGCGCTGCGCCGTGGTCCCAACGTCGTCGGCCCGCTGGGCCTGCTTCAGTCCTTCGCGGACGGCCTCAAGGTCTTCCTGCAGGAAACCATCGTTCCCTCGGCGTCGAACAAGGCCCTGTTCCTGATCGCGCCGATCATCACCTTCACCGTGGCGCTGATGGCCTGGGCCGTCATCCCCTTCGGCGTCGGCGTGATGGTGTCGAACGTCAATGTCGGCCTGCTCTACATCCTCGCCATCTCGTCGCTCGGCGTCTATGGCGTGGTTCTGGCGGGGTGGGCGTCCAACTCCAAATATCCCTTCTATTCCGCGATCCGCGCCAGCGCGCAGATGATCTCCTATGAAGTCTCGATCGGCTTCATCCTGATCACCGTCGTGCTGTGGGCCGGCAGCTTCAACATGTCGGCGATCGTGGAAAGCCAGAAGGGCTATTACGGCTTCCTCAACGGCAACGGCTTCAACCCGCTGCTGTTCCCGATGGCGATCATGTTCCTGATTTCGGCCATGGCGGAAACGGCGCGCGCGCCGTTCGACCTGACTGAAGCGGAATCCGAACTGGTCGCGGGTTACCAGACCGAATATTCGTCGATGGCCTTCGCTCTGTTCTGGCTCGGCGAATATGCCAACGTCATCCTGATGTGCGGCCTCAACGCGATCCTGTTCTGGGGTGGCTATCTGCCGCCGTTCGACTGGGCGCCGCTCTATCTGGTGCCGGGCATCATCTGGTTCCTGCTCAAGATCGCCTTCTTCTTCTTCGTCTTCTCCTGGGTGAAGGCGACGGTGCCCCGCTACCGTTATGACCAGCTGATGCGGCTGGGCTGGAAGATCTTCCTGCCGACCTCGCTCTTCTTCGTCTTCCTGGTTTCGGGCTTCCTCATGCTGACGCGCTATGGAGGCGCACAATGAGCCTCGGTTACTACGTCAAAAGCTTCACCCTCTGGGAGTTCGTGAAGGCGCACTGGCTGACCTTGAAGTATTTCTTCAAGCCCAAGGCGACGATCAACTACCCCTATGAGAAGAACCCGATTTCGCCGCGTTTCCGTGGTGAACATGCGCTGCGCCGCTACCCCAACGGGGAAGAGCGCTGCATCGCGTGCAAGCTGTGCGAGGCCATTTGTCCGGCGCAGGCGATCACCATCGAGGCGCAGCCGCGCGACGATGGCAGCCGCCGCACCACGCGCTACGACATCGACATGACCAAGTGCATCTATTGCGGCTTCTGCCAGGAAGCCTGCCCGGTCGATGCGATTGTCGAGGGCCCGAACTTCGAGTTCGCGACCGAAACCCGCGAGGAGCTGATCTACGACAAGGCCAAGCTCCTGGAAAACGGTGACAAGTGGGAGCGTGCCATCGCTGCCAATCTTGCTGCCGATGCCCCCTATCGTTAAGCCGCCGGCGTCAAAGGGAATATGAACCTGTGATCCACGTCCTCGCCTTTTACCTGTTCGCCATTCTGGTGGTGAGCAGCGGCGCGCTCACGATATTGTCGCGCAACCCGGTCCACTCGGTCCTCTGGCTGATCCTGGCCTTCTTCAACGCTGCCGGTCTGATGATCCTGCTCGGCGCCGAATTCATCGCGATGCTGCTTGTCATCGTCTATGTCGGCGCAGTCGCGGTGCTGTTCCTGTTCGTCGTCATGATGCTCGACATCGACTTCGCCGAACTGCGCGCCGGCTTCGTCAGCTATCTGCCGTTCGGCCTGCTGATCGCGCTGGTGCTGCTGGCGGAAATCGTTCTGGGCATCGGCCTGTGGAGCGCCGGCCCGATCGAACTCGCGCAGCGTGCGGCCCCGGCCAATCCGGAACTTTCCAACATCCAGGCGATCGGCGGCATTCTCTACACCCGCTACATCTTCCTGTTCGAGGCGGCGGGTATCGTCCTGCTGGTCGCGATGATCGGCGCCATCGTGCTGACCCATCGTGCCCGTGGCGGCGTCCGTGGTCAGAATGTTGCCAAGCAGAACCGCCGTCGTCCGCAGGACGCCGTGCGCAACATCAATCAGCCCGTGGGGCAGGGGGTGGAGCTGTGATCGGCCTTCAACATTATATGGTGGTCAGCGCCATCCTCTTCGTGATGGGGGTGCTCGGCATCTTCATCAACCGCAAGAATGTCATCATCATCCTGATGGCGATCGAGCTGATCCTCCTCAGCGTGAACATCAACCTCGTCGCCTTCAGCGCCTTCCTGGGCGATCTGGTGGGCCAGGTCTTCTCGATGTTCGTGCTGACCGTCGCGGCGGGTGAAGCGGCCATCGGCCTCGCCATCCTCGTCATTTACTTCCGTGGTCGCGGCACCATCGCCGTCGACGATGTCAACCGGATGAAGGGCTGAGCCAAATCCCATGATCCAGCTTATCGTCCTTCTCCCGCTGCTCGCCGCAGCCATCGCCGGCCTTGGCAACAAGGCCCTGGGCAAGATCCCGGCGAAGATCGTCACGACCGGCGCGCTGTTCGCAGCCTGCGCCATGTCCTGGCCGATCTTCATCAGCTTCCTGACCGGCCACGCCGAACCCTATGTCGCGCCCGTCTTCACCTGGATCGAAAGCGGCAGCTTCGATGCCCAGTGGGCGCTGCGGGTCGACACCATGACGGCGGTCATGCTGGTGGTCATCACCAGCGTGTCCAGCCTCGTCCACCTCTATAGCTGGGGCTATATGGACGAAGAGCCGGATCAGCCGCGCTTCTTCGCCTATCTCTCGCTCTTCACCTTCGCGATGCTGATGCTCGTGACCGCGAACAATCTGCTGCAGATGTTCTTCGGTTGGGAAGGCGTGGGTCTGGCCTCCTACCTGCTGATCGGTTTCTGGTTCCGCAAGCCTTCGGCCAACGCGGCCGCGATCAAGGCGTTCGTCGTCAATCGCGTCGGCGACCTTGGCTTCATGATGGGCATTTTCGGCACCTATCTGGTGTTCAATACCATCTCGATCCCGGAAATCCTGGAAATGGCTCCCTCGATGGCGGGTTCGACCATCGGCTTCCTGGGGCACCGCTTCGACACCATGACCGTGCTCTGCCTGCTGCTGTTCATCGGCGCGATGGGCAAGTCGGCGCAGCTCGGCCTCCACACCTGGCTTCCCGACGCGATGGAAGGCCCGACCCCGGTGTCGGCGCTGATCCACGCGGCCACCATGGTCACCGCCGGCGTCTTCATGGTCTGCCGCCTGTCGCCGATGTTCGAAATGTCGCCGACCGCGCTGACCGTGGTCACCTATGTCGGTGCCGCCACCTGTTTGTTCGCCGCCACCGTCGGCACCGTGCAGACCGACATCAAGCGCGTCATCGCCTATTCGACCTGTTCTCAGCTGGGCTACATGTTCTTTGCGGCCGGTTGCGGCGCCTATGGCGCGGCGATGTTCCACCTCTTCACCCACGCCTTCTTCAAGGCGCTGCTGTTCCTGGGCGCCGGCTCGGTCATCCATGCGATGCACCATGAGCAGGACATGCGTTACTATGGCGGCCTGCGTAAGAAGATCCCGGTAACCTTCTGGACCATGACGCTCGGCACGCTCGCCATCACGGGCGTCGGCCTGCCGCTCGTCGGCGTCGGTTTCGCCGGCTTCTATTCGAAGGACGGCATTCTCGAAGCGGCCTTCGCTTCGGGCGGTGCGGGCATCGGTGCCTATTATGTCGGCGTGTTCGCCGCGCTGCTGACCAGCTTCTACAGCTGGCGCCTGGTCTTCCTGACCTTCTTCGGCAAGCCGCGCTGGACCCAGTCGGAACATATCCAGCATGCCCTCCATGACTCCCATGGGCATGACGATCACGGCCACGGCCATGACGATCACGCCCATGCCGGCCATGGCCATGACCATCATGCCCATGACGCTGGCGACGGCACCGGTGGCTACCACCCGCATGAAAGCGGCCTGGTCATGCTGATCCCGCTGCTGGTGCTCAGCCTGGGCGCCGTGTTCGCCGGCTTCGTCTTCCACGACCAGTTCATTGGTCCGGAAGGGGGCATCGAGTTCTGGAAGGGCGCCCTGGCGTTCGACAGCCACCTGATGCACGCCGCGCATGAAGTGCCGACCTGGGTCAAGTTCGGTCCGTTCACCGTGATGCTGACCGGCCTGGTCATTGCCTGGCTGGCCTACATCAAGAACACCGACTGGCCGCAGCGCTTCGTCGCCACCTTCGGCGCCCTGCACCAGTTCCTGCTCAACAAGTGGTATTTTGACGAGCTGTACAACTTCCTGTTCGTCAAGCCCGCCTTCGCCATCGGCCGCTTCTTCTGGCAGTTCGGTGACGTCGGCTTCATCGACCGCTTCGGCCCCAACGGGCTGGCTGCTCTGGTCGTGCAGGGCAACAAGATCACCCGTCGGCTTCAGTCCGGCTACCTCTACACCTATGCGCTGGTGATGCTGATTGGCCTCGCCGCGGCTGCAACCTGGGCGATGACACGATAATGGACGGCTTCCCCATCCTCTCCCTGATGATGGCAGTGCCGATGGCTGGTGCCATCGCCTGCCTCTTCGCTGGCGCCAATAATGCGCGCTGGATTGCGCTGATCGCCACGCTGGTCGATCTGGTCCTGGGCATCGTCCTGTGGGTCAACTTCGATCAGTCGGGCGCAGGCGCCCAGTGGCAGTTCACCGAATATGCGCCGATCTTCGGCCGCTTCGCGTGGGCGCTCGGGATCGACGGCATCGCCTTGCTGCTGATCGCGCTGACCGTGTTCCTGATGCCGATCTGCATCGGCGCCAGCTGGAACGCGATCAACAAGCGCGTCGGCGAATATATGGCGGCGTTCCTGTTCATGGAGGTGCTGATGATCGGCGTCTTCACCGCGCAGGATCTCTACCTCTTCTACATCATGTTCGAAGCCGGCCTGATCCCGATGTATCTGATCATCGGTATCTGGGGTGGTGCGAACCGTATCTACGCCTCGTACAAATTCTTCCTCTACACGCTGCTCGGCTCGGTCCTGATGCTGATCGCGATGATGTGGATGGTGCATGAGGCCGGCACGACCCGCATCCCCGACCTGATGGCCTACAACTTCGATCCGAAGATCCAGATCTGGCTGTTCCTCGCCTTCTTCGCCAGCTTCGCGGTGAAGATGCCGATGTGGCCGGTCCATACCTGGTTGCCCGACGCGCACGTTCAGGCGCCGACCGCCGGTTCGGTCATCCTGGCAGGCGTGCTGCTGAAGATGGGTGGCTATGGCTTCATCCGCTTCTCGCTGCCGATGTTCCCGGAAGCCTCGGCGCAGCTCGCGCCCTGGGTCTGGGGCCTGTCGATGGTCGCCGTCGTCTATACCAGCCTCATCGCGCTGGTTCAGTCGGACATGAAGAAGCTGATCGCCTATTCGTCGGTCGCGCACATGGCGATCGTCACCATCGGCCTGTTCGCCTTCAACCAGGCGGGCCTGGAAGGCGCGATGATGGTCATGCTGGGCCACGGCCTCGTCTCGGGCGCGCTGTTCCTGTGCGTCGGCGTCATCTATGACCGGCTGCACACCCGTGAGATCAACCGCTATGGCGGCCTTGCGATCAACATGCCGCGCTACGCCGTGCTGTTCCTGCTCTTCACCATGGCTTCGGTCGGTCTGCCGGGCACCAGCAACTTTGTCGGCGAATTCCTGTCGCTGATGGGCATCTATCAGGTTTCGACCTGGGCGGCGCTGATCTGCACCACCGGCATCATCCTGGGTGCGGCCTATATGCTCTACCTCTATCGCCGCATCTGCTACGGCGATCAGGTGAACGCCGATGCCGCCGCCATGCCCGACCTGTCGGCGCGTGAAATCTGGCTGCTCGCCCCGATCGCCGCGGCGGTGCTCTGGATGGGCGTCTATCCGGAAAGCTTCCTGGCCCCGATGCGTCCCGACATCCGCGCGCTCGAAGCGCGTCTCGCCCCTGCGGCTCCCGCAGGAGATTCCCAGATCAAGATGGGTGCGCCCAAGCCGGTAGGCGAGGGCCATCATGAAGAAGCCGCTGCGCACGGGGAGGCGCACTAATGATCGAAACCGCTTCCCTTCTGGCCGTACTGCCGGAACTCATCCTCACCGGCTCTGGCCTGGTGCTGATGCTGATCGCCGCCTTCGGTGGTGACCGCTCGACCTATGCCGTCAACTGGCTGGCAGTGCTTGCACTGCTCGCCGCCGGCCTCAGCCTCTGCACCTCGATGGCGCATGGCCCGGTCGCGTTCGACGGCCTGGTCCGTGCCGACGCCTTCTCGGTCTATGCCAAGGCGCTGATCTATGGCGCGGCCGGTGCGGCCATCCTGCTGGCCCCGCGCTTCTTCGCCACCGGCGGCGCGCTGCGTGCCGAATATGCCGTCCTGATCATCTTTGCCGCCATCGGCATGGGCATGATGGTCTCGGCCGGCGACATGCTGACGCTCTATGTCGGCCTGGAAATGAACAGCCTCGCGTCCTACGTGCTGGCCAGCTTCATGCGCCAGGACGAAAAGTCGTCGGAAGCGGGCCTGAAATATTTCGTGCTCGGTTCGCTGGCCAGCGGCATCCTGCTCTATGGCATCTCGCTGCTCTACGGCTTCACCGGTTCGACCGCGTTCGACGGCATTGCCATCGCCATGGGCGACGGCGTGTCGAAGGGCGAACTGTTCGGCTTGGTCTTCGTGCTTGCCGGCCTCGCCTTCAAGATCAGCGCCGTGCCGTTCCACATGTGGACGCCCGACGTCTATGAAGGTGCGCCGACCCCGGTCACCGCCTTCTTCGGCAGCGCGCCCAAGGTCGCCGCGATGGGCCTGATGGTCCGCGTCGCGATCGAAGCGCTCGGCCCGGCTGGCCTCGACTGGCAGCAGATCATCATCTTCGTTGCGCTCGCGTCGATCCTGTTCGGTGCGGTCGCGGCGATCGGCCAGACCAGCATCAAGCGTCTGATGGCCTATTCGTCGATCAACAATGTCGGCTTCGCGCTGGTTGGCCTCGCCGCCGGCACGCCCGCCGGCGTTGCCGCGACGATGAGCTACATGGCGATCTATGTCGTCATGACCATCGGCGCCTTCGCCTGCATCCTTCAGATGCGGGATGCCGACGGCAAGCCGGTCGACACGATCGCCAGCCTCGCCGGCCTGTCGCAGTCGCGCAAGGGCCTGTCGGCCGCCTTCGCGATCTTCATGTTCTCGATGGCCGGTATCCCGCCGCTGTTCGGCTTCTGGGCGAAGTTCCTGGTGTTCGATGCCGCGGTCGCCGCCAACCTGACCGCGCTCGCCGCCTTCGGCATCGCTATGTCGGTGATCGGCGCCTTCTATTATCTCAAGATCATTAAGACGATCTATTTCGACGAGCCGGCCGCGCCCTATGAGGCAAAGGGCGGGGCGGTCGAGAATATCATCATGGCCGCTTGCGCCATCGTGATCGTCTTCGGTTATCTGCTCAACCCGCTGCTGGACAAGGCCAGCGCGGCTGCGGCGGCATCGCTGTTCTGACGCAGTTTCGCACCGTAGAAGAAACCGGCTCCACCAATGCCGACATGCTGGCATTGGCGGAGCAGGGTGAAACCGAGGGCCTCTGGCTGCGCGCAAAGCGACAGTCCGGAGGCCGCGGTCGTTTGGGCCGGGCGTGGGAAAGCCCGGTCGGCAATCTCTATTGCTCCACCCTGATCCGGCTGCAGCCGGGCGACCCGATGGCGCACACGCTGGCGCTAGTCGCGGCGAACGCCGTCCATGCGCTGGTCGCGCCGCTCTGTGCCGGACAGGCGCGGATCAAATGGCCCAATGACATATTGGTCGACGGCGCGAAGATCGCCGGCATATTGCTGGAACGCACCGGCGATGCCGTGGTCGTCGGCATCGGCATCAACGTCACCCATTTCCCGCAAGGGCTCGACCGTCCGGTCACCAGCCTAACAGCGCAAGGCGCGACCGGGGAGGGGGCGGACGCCGCTGCGCTGCTGGAGCGCCTCGCCCAGCTTTTCGGCCATTGGCTGGCGATCTGGCGCGCCCAGGGGCTTGATCCGGTGCGCGCCCACTGGCTGCTCAACGCCCATCCGACCGGCACGCCGATGCGCGTCGTCCAGCCCGACGGCGACGTGGTGGAGGGTGGCTTCGGCACGCTCGACAGCCAGGGCATGTTGATCCTGCGCTTGGCGAATGGCGACACCCGTGCCATTCATGCCGGCGATATCTTTCTCATCTGAGGGTTCGGCCATGCTTCTCGCGATCGACGCGGGCAACACCAATGTCGTTTTCGCGCTGCTCGACGGCCGCGAGATCAAGACGCGCTGGCGCATCGCCACCGACCCGCGCCGCACCGCCGACGAATATGCCGTGTGGCTGAACCAGCTTTTGATGCTGGAAGGCTATGCCATGGCCGATGTCGACGCGGTGATCGTCGCCACGGTCGTGCCGCGCGCGCTCCATAATCTTCAGGTGCTGGCCGACAAATATTTCAAGACGACCGCGCTGGTCGCCGGCCAGGGGCTGGTCGACTGGGGCATCGAACTGGACGTGGCCGAACCCGCCTCGGTCGGCGCCGACCGGGTTGTAAACGCGATCGCGGCTCACCATCTTTATGATGGCGACCTGATCGTCATCGACTTCGGCACGGCGACCACCTTCGATGTGGTGGACTATCGCGGCGCCTATAAGGGCGGCATCATCGCGCCGGGCATCAACCTGTCGCTCGATGCGCTGGTGGCAGCCGCGGCCAAATTGCCCCGCATCGCGATCGCCCCGCCAGAGAACCGATCAGTTATCGGTCGGACTACCGCCGACGCCATGCTGATCGGCGTCTTCTGGGGCTATGTGGCGATGATGGAGGGGCTGGTCGCCCGGATGCGGGCCGAGATTGGCCGCCCGACCAAAGTGATTTCGACCGGAGGACTCGCCGTCCTCTTCAATGACAATAGCGATATTTTCGATGCGATCGCGCCCGACCTGACGATCCAGGGCCTCGCATTGCTGTACGAACGGAGTTTTCAGACAGAATGACACCCAAGGACGAGCTGCTCTTCCTGGCCCTTGGCGGCTCGGGCGAGATCGGCATGAACGTCAATCTTTATGGTTGCCAGGGCAAAT
Source organism: Sphingobium sp. L-44 (assembly GCF_056859495.1). Taxonomy (NCBI): domain Bacteria; kingdom Pseudomonadati; phylum Pseudomonadota; class Alphaproteobacteria; order Sphingomonadales; family Sphingobiaceae; genus Sphingobium; species Sphingobium sp. L-44. The sequence continues at coordinate 143,624 of NZ_JBSXOQ010000121.1, forward strand.
GGGTCATGGTCGATCTCGGCCTGACCTTTGCCGACCCGCTTTATCCCGGCGTCGAGCTGGTGCTGCCCGACCTTGCCTTCATCGAGGAGCGCAAGGACGACCTGCTCGGCATCGTGCTGACCCATGGCCATGAAGACCATATCGGCGCCATCCCCTATCTGGCGGCGGACCTAGGCGTGCCGCTCTATGCCACGCCCTTCACCGCCGGCCTGATCCGGCTGAAGCTGGAAGAGGAAGGCCTCACCAAGGAGGTGAAGCTCCACGTCATCGAGAATGAGGGCAGCTTCAATCTCGGTCCGTTCGGCTTCCGCTATGTGCCGCTGGCCCATTCGATCCCGGAGGGCAATGCCGTCCTGATCGACACGCCGCACGGCCGCATCTTCCACACCGGCGACTGGAAGCTGGACGCCGCCCCGCTGCTCGGCCAGCCCTCCACTCCGGAGGAACTGACCGCGATTGGTGACGAGGGCGTGCTGGCCCTCGTGTGCGACAGCACCAATGTCTTCAATCCAGAACCATCGGGTTCTGAAAGCACCGTTCGAGATGGCCTGATGCAGACCGTCGCAGCGGCGAAGGGCCGGGTGCTGGTTACCACCTTCGCGTCGAACGCTGCGCGCGTGCAGACGCTGGGCGAGGTCGCGGCCGCCACCGGGCGCAAGCTGTGCGTCGCCGGCCGCTCGCTCGACCGCATCATCAGCACCGCCAAGGCCGCTGGCTATCTCAAGGATTTCCCGCCGCTGGTCGACTGGGACGATGCGATGGACCTGCCCCGCTCCGAAGTGATGTTCATCGCCACCGGCGGCCAGGGCGAGGCACGCGCCGCCCTGTCGCGCATCGCCTTTGACAGCCACCCGATCAAGCTGGCCGAGGGCGACACCGTCGTCTTCTCGTCCAAGCAGATTCCGGGCAATGAGATCGCGATCGGCCGTATCCAGAATGCGCTGGCGACCAAGGGCATCATCATGGTGACCGACCGCCAGGCCGAGGTCCATGTCTCGGGCCATCCGGGCCGTCCGGAACTGGAATCCATGTATCGCTGGATCCGCCCCGCCATCCTGCTGCCGGTTCATGGCGAGCGTCGCCACATGGCGGAACAGGCGCGGCTTGGCCTCGCCACCGGCATCCCCGATGCCGTGGTCCAGTCGAACGGCGATCTGCTGCGCCTGGCACCGGGCAAGCCGACGATCATTGGGCATGAGGATACCGGCCGTCTGGTGCTCGACGGCGATGTCATCCTGCCCGCCGACGGCGCGACCATGAACGAACGGCGCAAGCTCGGCCTGCACGGCCAGATCAGCGTCGCCGTGGCGCTCGACGCCAAGAACCGCCTGATCGGCGAACCCGTGCTGCGCACCCAGGGCGTGCCGGTGGAGGAAGACAAGGATGCCTTCCTCGCCGAAGCGGCCGAGGAAGCGGCGGCGGCCGTCGCCAAGGGATCGATGGAGCAGGAAGCCCTGCGCGAACGCCTGCGCCTCGCCGTGCGCCGCACCGCCACCCGCTGGACCGGCAAGAAGCCGATCGTCGACGTGCTGCTGATCCGCGCATGATTTAGGCCAGAGCGCCGTTCGCGTCCGACCTTCGGGCAGATGCGGACTACGCTTTCGCACGTAGCCGGAAACATCTGGAGCGAGATGATATCAGGCGGGCTCGTCATTGCGAGCGTAGCGAAGCAATCCATCTCCCGCCGGTGGATTGCTTCGCTACGCTCGCAATGACGTCATGGGTTGATCTCATGCCATCTCGCTCTAGGCTCGGGCCGATCAAGATTGAATCGTCATGGCGAGCGAAGAAATGCCGCGATGACGGGAGAGGATAGGGGCATGCGCTGCAATAACGGGCGGGCCGGATGAACTGGTACGCCATCTTCGCCATCTATGTGCTGTTCTGGGTGATCAGCGCTTTCCTCGTCCTGCCCTTCGGCCTGCGCACGCCCGATGAGACGGGCGAGCTACTGCTGAAAGGCCAGGCGGACAGCGCCCCCAGCAACTTCCGCCCCGGCCGCGTCATGCTCCGCGCCACCCTGCTCTCGGCCGTCCTGTTCGGCCTCTATTATGCCAATTATGTGCAGGGCTGGGTCACGATCGACAACATCCCCGGCCTCCATCCGCCACGCTGAGCGGGGATGACGGAGTTGGGTTGGAACAAGACATAGCCCCTCCCTTCCAGGGAGGGGTTGGGGTGGGTGGCGAGCGTAGCGAGCTTCTGCCCTATCGATCGTAGACCGCCGCTACGCGGCGCACCCACCCCCAGCCCCTCCCTGAAAGGGAGGGGAGTAGGAAACGTCCGCAAGTGGTCGCTATCTTCCATCCCCATCCCGTCATGCCGGGCTTGACCCGGCATCCCGCTTTTCTTGCTTTGCGAGCGCGAGCCGACCAAGGCCGCACACCCTCTGTCCTATTCGGCCCGTTCATGATTTACTCCGGCCATGAACAGCCATCCCCCTCACGCAAGCATGTCCAGAATTGTCGCGCCGCTGTCGCGTCCCTGTCGCCTGACTGTCGCGTCGATAGTGCGGGACGGTGACCCTGATCGTGACCCAAATGTGGCGTCACAGGCGCGTAGGTGTCGCGTCGCGGGCGCGTGACAGGTGCAAATGGCCTGAAATGGCCCGACGACACTGTGAACTTCGGGCCGAAACAAACTGTCGCGTCATCTGCCTGACCGGCCGGCCCTCAAGGCGGCAAATTCGCGCTGTCCTACACCGCGCGCCTCCGCCACAATGCGGACGGCTCTTTGACCTGTCGGATATGCCCGCGCGCCGCGGAGGCCGATCTTACCGCTTGCGCGTCAATTCCCGCATCGCCTCGTCCAGCCCCTCCAGCGTCAGCGGATACATGCGCTCGTTCATCAGGTCGCGGATGATGCGGGTCGACTGGCTATAGCCCCAATGTTCCGCCGGCGCGGGGTTCAGCCACACGGTCGCGGGATAGGTATGGGCGACGCGCTGCAGCCAGACGGCACCGGCTTCCTCGTTCATATGCTCCACCGATCCGCCGGGATGGCTGATCTCATAGGGGCTCATCGCTGCGTCGCCGACGAAGATCACCTTATAATCATGGCCATATTTGTGCAGCACGTCCCAGGTCGGGGTGCGCTCGGCAAAGCGGCGGCGATTATCCTTCCACACGCCTTCATAGAGGCAGTTATGGAAGTAGAAGAATTCCATATTCTTGAATTCGCTGGTCGCGGCGGAAAACAGCTCCTCGCACAGCTTGATATGCGGGTCCATCGATCCGCCCACGTCCAGGAACAGCAGCAGCTTGACCGCATTGTGCCGCTCGGGCCGCATCCGGATATCGAGCCAGCCCTGCCGCGCGGTGCCGCGGATCGTGGCGTCCAGGTCCAGCTCGTCGGCCGCCCCCTCCCGCGCGAAGCGCCGCAGCCGGCGCAGCGCCACCTTGATGTTGCGGGTGCCGATCTCGCGATTGCTGTCCAGATTGGCGAACTCGCGCTTTTCCCACACCTTGATCGCGCGCTTGTGCCGGCTTTCCCCGCCGATCCGCACGCCCTCGGGATTATAGCCGCCATGGCCGAAGGGGGATGTGCCGCCGGTGCCGATCCACTTGCTGCCGCCCTGGTGGCGTTCCTTCTGCTCCTCCAGCCGCTCCTTGAGCGTCTTCATGATCTTGTCCCAGTCGCCCAGCGACCTGATCTTCTCCATCTCCTCGGGGCTGAGGAACTTCTCCGCGACCAGGCGCAGCCATTCCTCGGGTATCTCCGCCTCGACCCCGTCCTGGCCCAGCAGCCCCTTGAACACGCGGGCAAAGACCTGGTCGAACCGGTCGATCAGCCCTTCGTCCTTCACATAGGTGGCACGGGCGAGATAATAGAAATCCTCCGGTCGCCGCTCGATCACGTCGCGGTCGAGCGCCTCCAGGAGCAACAGATGCTCCTTGATGCTGGCGGGGATGCCGGCGGCGCGCAGCGCGTCGAGGAAATTGAGCATCATGGTGCCGATCTTGTCGGCCAGCGTGTCGGGCGATGCAAGCGTCGGGCAGATCGCATTGGCGAAATTTTAAGTGTTGCGCCGCACGGTAAACAGGTCAGTATCTATTGTGACAGTTAAGTTGCGGGGGCGGCTTGGAAAACGGGGAATTGTTGGCTGACCTGGGCGAACGGTCGGGCGACATAGCATTGCAATGCAGCGAAACCGCTGGATTTCTGGGCGAAGTGAACCGCCGGATCCAGGGCGATTCGGCGCGCCTGTCGGACCTGCAGGCGAACATGCAGACGCTGACCGCCAGCCAGAATGAGAGCGTGGCGGCGGCCCAGGAACTCAGCCTCACTGCCGGTCGAGCCGGGCGCATCATTGCCGAGGGGCATGATGTCATCACCCTGTCGCTGGGCGAGGTGGCGGGGCTGGTCGAGCATGTCACCGGCCTGGAAGGCCATCTGCGCCAGTTCCTGCAGGTGATCGAAGCGGTGGGCGGTATTTCCGACCAGCTTGGAACGATCGCCCGCCAGACCCGCCTGCTTGGCGTCAATGCCGCGATCGAGGCGGCGCGCGGCGGCGAGGCGACGATGGGCTTTGCCGTGGTGGCGGAGGAAATCCGCCGGCTTGCCGAGCAGGCGGCCGAGTCCTCGGCCTCGGTCGGCAGCAAGCTTGGCCAGCTCGACCGCGATGCCCGCCATCTGATCGGTGGGGTGGAGGCGAATATCCAGCGCGGCCGCGACGTCGGCACCCATATCGACCAGTTGCGCCTGTCCATGGCGGAAATCGCCTCGCTGGTGACCCAGTTTGGCGAGCGCTCCAACGCGATCGTCGCCTGCACCGATGAGGCCGACGCCCATGTCGCGGCGCTGGACCAGGGGCTGGCGCTGTTCGGCCGCTCCTCGACCGAAAGCGCGGGGCGTGTCGACATGGCCCGCGACAAGATCGAGACGCTGGAGAGCCTGGCCAATGACATGCTCAACACGGCGGCGCAGAGCCGGCTGCGCACCCGCAACAGCCATTATATCGCGCTGGCCGAGGATGGCGCCGCAGAGGTCACCGCCCTGATCGAGGAGGCACTGGCCCGCGGCGAACTGTCGCAACAGGCCTTGTTCGATCGCAGCCATCGACCGATCGCAGGATCCGAACCGACCCAATATCAGACCGGTTTCACCGCCTATGCCGATCTGCGGGTGCGGCCGCTGCTCGACCGCCATACCGCGCAGGACGCGACGATCATCGGCTGCTGCCTGATCGACATGGACGGCTATCTGCCCACCCATATCAGCGCGCGCAGCCAGCCGCAGCGCATCGGCGACCCGCGCTGGAACATGGAGCATGCCCGCAACCGGCAGATATTCATGGACGCCCAGACCCGCCGCGCGCTCGACGGCGACGATGATTTCTACCTCTTCACCTATCGCCAGAATCTGGGGGAGGGGCGTTATCGGGCGCTGCGCAGCGTGTTCGTGCCGCTGCGCTTCGCCGGGCGTCGCTGGGGCCTGTATGAGGTCGGCTATCTGATCTGATCGGCGCGCCTTATGCCGTGGATCAGCGAGACCAGCACGAAGGAGATGATCATCAGCAGATACCAGGCGCCCAGCTTCATCAGGCTGACCATCTCCCAACCATGGCGCTGGCTGGGGTAGGTCCAGGCATTGGCGAAGGTGCCGATATTTTCCGCCAGCCAGATGAACAGCGCGACCAGGAAGAAGCCGAGCAGAAGCGGCATGCGCCGTGGCTCGCGCCAGGGCGTGAACCAGATCCAGCTGCGCCCGAACAGCAGGATGGCGGCGGCGAACAGGGCGATCCGCACATCGGGCAGCCAGTGATGGGCGAAGAAATTGACATAGATGGCGCTCGCCAGCAGCACTGTCGCCCAGACCGGCGGATAGCGGCTGAAGCCGAAGTCGAAGATGCGCCAGACCCGTGCGATATAGCTGCCGACGGCCGCATACATGAAGCCGGAAAAGAGCGGAACGGCGCCGATATGGAGCAGGCTTGCCTCCGGATAGATCCAGCTTCCCGCATGGGTCTTGAACAATTCCATGATCGTGCCGATCAGGTGGAAGGCGCAGATCACCAGCGCCTCACGCGGACTTTCCAGCCGCAGGGCCAGCATTGCGATCTGGATCGTGACCGCCGACAAGGTCAGGAAATCATAGCGATGCAGCGGCGCGCCGGCGGGATAGAAAAGGTGGGTCGCGAGCAGCAGGGCCAGCATCAGTCCGCCGAACAGGCAGGCCCAGCCCTGTTTGAAGCCGAACAGCAGGAACTCATAGGTCCAGGCGCGTGGCCCCGCCGCGACGCGGACCGATTCCAGATGGGCGCGTATCCGCGCAAAGCGGGTCGCGCCCGTGGGGTCGTTCATGTCCCCATGTCTAGCGCGCCATGGCCCGGACGCCAATCATTCCGGCCCCGACAAAAGGGCTTTGCAGCGCGCGCATGATCGTTAAGCTGACGGAACGACAAAAAATGAGGAGAGGCTGCCGATGGCGGGACGGCGATGGACGCGGGGTCTGGCTTTGGCGCTGCTCGGCGCGTCGGGCGCGGCGCTGGGGACCGATACGCCCCAGCAGGCCGAGGACGAGATCATCGTGGTCGCCGCCCGGATGAAGATCATCAACATCGAATATGCGCTTCGTGGCCCCTGGCTCAAGGCCTGCAATCTCGACGGGACGACCGGCACGCCGGCCGCCGACCGGGCGATCTGCATGTTATTGCAGCAATGCCTGCTCGACGGGAAGACAAGGCGCGAAGAGGCCAAGCAATGCGTCAATGCCCGGATCGATGATCTCGCCAGTCACCGTGGAACCTTGCCTGCACTGGTAAGCGAGGCTGCGCTTGAAACCGCCGCCGTCGGGCAGGATGCAAAAGCGGATGACGCGGAAAAATCCGATGCGATCATCGTCACGGGCGCGCGCCATGTCATTAATCCGGGCCTGTGGCGATTTACCGAGATCGGCACCTATGTGAGCAGCATGTCCGGACATCATCCTCCCGGCACCCGCCAGTGGGAGGCCTGCATACCTGACCGCCGCGATGACCTGGCGATCCGCTATGCCGTGGAGGGACCGCCCCGGCCGGCTGGGGCCGGTGGCCCGCATGGATGCCGCCAATGGCGGCTCACTGTGTCAGGGCGCAAATTCGAGGGGCGACTATATTGCGGCCGTGCGCATGGTGGCTTTTCCTATGGCAGGATGAACGGAACGGTCACGGGCGATGCGCTGGAGGCATCTGCCGAACACAAGACGGTTGGCGCACGCGGGCCGCGCGGGAAGGGGCCCGAGAAGCCGCGCTTCTTCGGGAGCCTGAAGACGGAATTGTCGGGGGAGCGCGTCGGCGTGTGCCCCGGTCGCTGATCGGAAGCGAAAGGGCGCTCCGGATAATGTCCGGAGCGCCCAGGATTTTCTAAAACCGCCTCAGTTGGGCTTGCGCGCGCCTTGGCTGATCGTCACCTCGCCATTGGCGGCATAGAGCGCCGTGGCTTCGGCCTGGGCGGTCTGGGGATCCTTGCCGTCCAGGATCGCGGCGATCTGGCGGCCACTGGGCACCTTGTCATAGACGCCGTAAAGGTCGGTCTGGCCGACCATATGGATCGACAGTTGATAGCCAAGGTCGCGGGTGGCGGGATCGAAAGCGAGGACAGTGCCGCTATCGTCGACCGGCACGATGATCGCGCCATCGCTGCGCCCCGTCTGCTGCAGCATGTCATAGCTGCCCTGTGCGGTCTGGACGGTGCCGCGAATGCACAGATTATCCTTGCCCTCGCGCGGGATGCGGACTTCCTGCGGCACGGGCTGGCCGGCGGTGCCGCTTGGCACGGCCTTGGTCAGGCGGGCGTCGCCGCCATCGCCGGTCGGGCAGGCACCGAAGCTGGCCGGGCTGGTCGCGTGAAGGCTTGCCGCATCGTCGAATTTCAGGCCGGCCAGCATGCCGTCCAACCCGGCCAGCACTTCGGCGCGGCGTTCTGTCGGCCCGGTGACGCGCAGCTTCACCATCCAGCGCCCGGCATGGGCGAAGGCAGCCGCCGTCGTCAGCGCGCCATCGGCGGCATCGTCATAGACGGCGCGGATGGCCGTGCCCGCGCGGCCGCCGGCGGCGACGCTGTCATAAGCGGTGCGATGGGTCTTGCCGCCGAACCGCTCCATCACCGCCTTGTCGGTCATGTAGGCGGCGAGTGAAGCGTCGGCATAGGCGGGCAGATAGACATAGAGGGTCGCCTGGATGGCGCCATCCTGCGAAATATATTGGGCGTAATTGTCGATGCCCTTGCCGCCGTTCGATACTTCGCCGCTCTTGGTCAGCGACAGGCTGGCGACCGTCTGCGGCAGGCTGATGCCAGCGGCGGTGGCACGTATGGCAGTATCACTGGGCGTCCATGCCTCGATATCGTCCGCTGCCTGCGCCAGCGAGGGCAGGGCTAGGCAGAGGGCCATCGAACATAGGAACAACGCACGTCGGGGCATTGGCATCCTCTCTCTCGATCCAGACCGTCTTGGCGCGGCCTTGAATGACAGAGGATCAGGAAATCACGGATTCCGCAGGGGCGCAAGCCGCCTTCACGCTGCCGGTGCTATTTGCCCCGGAAATTGCCACAATTGCGGGCCGTGACAGGCCCATTGCGGTGCAGCATCGGTCCGGATGACGCCTTCGGCGACGACCAAGCCGGGTTCGCCCAATGTGAGGAGCGCGATTCGGCAAGGCTGGCGGGCGGCCTCAGCGCCCCTGGCGTCGCGCCATGAAGGCCAGGCGCTCGAACATCATGATGTCCTGCTCATTCTTGAGCAGCGCGCCGTGCAGCGGCGGGATCGCCTTGGTCGGGTCGGCATTCTGCAACACGTCGAGCGGCATATCCTCGTTCAGCAGCAGCTTCAGCCAGTCTAGCAGTTCGGATGTGCTGGGCTTCTTCTTGAGGCCCGGCACTTCGCGAATGTCGTAGAAAATGTCCATCGCCCGGCTGACCAGCATCTTCTGGATGCCGGGGAAATGGACATCGACGATCGCCTGCATCGTCTCGCGATCCGGGAATTTGATATAGTGGAAGAAACAGCGGCGCAGGAACGCGTCGGGCAGTTCCTTCTCGTTGTTCGAGGTGATGATGACGACCGGCCGTTCCTTGGCCGCGACCGTCTCGCCGGTCTCATAGACATGGAAGGCCATGCGATCGAGTTCCTGCAACAGGTCGTTGGGAAATTCGATATCGGCCTTGTCGATCTCGTCGATCAGCAGGACGGGCAGGGTGGGGGAGGTGAAGGCCTCCCACAGCTTGCCCTTGCGGATATAGTTGGCGATGTCATGGACCCGCTCGTCGCCCAACTGGCCATCGCGCAGGCGGGCGACCGCATCATATTCATACAGGCCCTGATGCGCCTTGGTCGTCGACTTGACGTTCCATTCGATGAGGGGGGCGTTAATGGCCTTGGCGATTTCCTGGGCCAGCACGGTCTTGCCGGTGCCCGGTTCGCCCTTCACCAGCAGCGGCCGGCGCAGCAGCACTGCGGCATTGACCGCGACCTTCAGATCGTCGGTGGCGACATAATCCTGGGTGCCTTCAAAGCGCATCGCTCTCTTCCGCTCCATCCTTGCTGGAGGACCGGACTAGGCAAAGCGGGATTGGGGCGCAACGCGTTTGTGCGTTGCGGCAAGCGGTGGGGCGATGGATCAGTCCTGCTGTTGCCGGCGGATGGCGGCGCGCGCCTCCAGCACATCCCACAGGCCGCGATGCTGAGCCAGCAGTTGGCGCATGCCGAACTGGATTGCGCGATCAACGGCCGGGTCGCCACCAATGGCGCGAGCGACTTCCAGTGTGGCGCGATGATCGGGCAAGGAGCAGGGAATCGGTTCAATGCCCGCACGAAGCGCGGCAATGTCCAGCAGCTTGCGCACGGCGCGCCAGTCCAGCACCAGCGCGATCGCCGCGCCCATGGCGCAACCGCGCCGGTCGGACTGGGCCAGCATGTCGAGCGCATGGCGCTGCTGACTGACGATGGTTTCGCAGCTGCTCTGGCCCGCCGTGCTAGGGGCGGGGCCGGCGGCCACGGTGACCTGGGTCAGATAGGCGCGCTCCCGCGCAAAGGCGTCGGCGGCCTCGATCAGCCAGCGGCGCGCGGCATTGTCGACCGAGCGGGTGGCCGCGTGATCGATCACGCCAGGATGGCGACCATGGAGCAGGCAGAGATAATAAGCGGCATCGGCAAGGTCGGGCAGGCCAAGGCCATCGCGCGAGCGGGCGTCCTGGCTCGCCTGGGCCAGATAGCTGTGGCTATAGCTGCCATCGGCCCGAACCAGCATGTCCAGGATTTGCGCAATATCGTCGCCCCGGCGCAGCGCCGTCACTTCGCTCATAGAAATTTCCCTGTGGCAACGGCGTAAGGGGCGCCGCTGGGCACAATCTAGGGCAAGGTGCGTAAACGCCGGGTTAAACTTGTCGCTTCGGCTGGTCGCAAATGTGGCACCAATGGTCTAGGCCGTTATGGTTAACAAATGATGCTATCGTCTTGAAAAACAAAAGGCCCGGCTGGAATGTCCGGCCGGGCCCTTGGTTGAAGCGATAATCTGACCGGATTTACTGGTCGAGGAAGCTGCGCATCTTGCGGCTGCGGCTCGGGTGCTTCAGCTTGCGCAGCGCCTTCGCCTCGATCTGGCGGATGCGCTCGCGGGTCACACTGAACTGCTGGCCCACTTCCTCCAGCGTATGGTCGGTGTTCATGCCGATGCCGAAGCGCATGCGCAGCACGCGTTCCTCGCGCGGGGTCAGGCTGGCAAGGACGCGGGTAACCGTTTCCTTGAGGTTCGCCTGGATCGCGGCATCCACCGGGATGATCGCATTCTTGTCTTCGATGAAGTCGCCCAGATGGCTGTCTTCCTCGTCGCCGATCGGCGTTTCGAGCGAGATCGGCTCCTTGGCGATCTTCATCACCTTGCGCACCTTCTCCAGCGGCATGGAGAGGCGTTCGGCCATCTCTTCCGGGGTCGGTTCGCGGCCCTGCTCGTGCAGGAACTGGCGGCTGGTGCGGACCAGCTTGTTGATCGTCTCGATCATGTGGACCGGGATGCGGATGGTCCGCGCCTGGTCCGCGATCGAACGGGTGATCGCCTGACGGATCCACCAGGTGGCATAGGTGCTGAACTTGTAGCCGCGGCGATACTCGAACTTGTCCACCGCCTTCATCAGGCCGATATTGCCTTCCTGGATAAGGTCCAGGAACTGAAGGCCGCGGTTCGTGTACTTCTTCGCGATGGAGATGACGAGGCGCAGGTTCGCCTCGACCATTTCCTTCTTCGCGATGCGCGCTTCACGCTCGCCCTTCTGCACCATGTTCACGATGCGGCGGAATTCGCTGAGCGACATGCCTGTCGCCTGGGCGATTTCGCTCACTTCGTTGCGGATGCGCTCGACCGCGCGGCCTTCGGCAGCGGCAAAGGCGGCCCATTTCTTGTCGAGGCCCTGCACCTTTTCCAGCCAGGCATCATCCAGTTCATGGCCCATATAGCGCTCAAGGAAGTCCTTGCGGCTGACCTTGTGGCGCTCGGCCAGGCGCAGCATCTGGCCACCCAGCGCGGTCAGGCGCCGGTTATAGGCGTAGAGCTGATCGACCAGATATTCGATCTTCTGCTGGTGGAACTGGACGCTCTCGACCTCGGCGGTCAGCTGCTCGCGCAGCTCATGATAGCTGTCCTCGGCCTTCTGGCTCAGGCTCTCGCCGTTCGCCATGGCAACCATGCGCGATTCCTGGGCCTTGGAGAAGGCGCGGAAGATTTCGGTAATGGTCGCGAACTTCTCCAGCGCCATCGGCTTCAAAGTCTCTTCCATCTGGGCGAGGGACAGGGTGTTGTCCTCTTCCTCGTCCTCCTCGCGACGGGCGCGGGGCGCACCATCCTCGTCCTCGTCGCCGTCGGCGGATTCCTCCTCCGGCTCTTCCTCTTCCTTGAAGCTAGGACCGGCGGTCTTCTCGCTGATCTCGCCATCATCATCCTCGGCGCCTTCCTCCATATTTTCAGGAGCAGGATCCTTGGACAGCATGGCATCGAGATCGAGGATCTCGCGCAGCTGCATCTCGCCATTGTTGAGCGCGGTAGACCATTCGATGATCGCGTTGAAGGTGGTCGGGCTTTCGCACAGACCTAGGATCATCGTATCGCGGCCGGCCTCGATGCGCTTGGCGATGGCGATTTCGCCCTCGCGGCTGAGCAGTTCGACGGCGCCCATCTCGCGCAGATACATGCGCACGGGATCGTCGGTGCGATCGACCGTTTCCTTCTTCTTCTCGGTGACGAGCTTGGGGCCGTCATCGTCGCTCGAATCATCGTCGGCGTCGTCGGCTTCCTCGCGCTCGCGCTGCTCGTCGCCGTCTTCGCTCGCCTCTTCATTCTCGACGATGTTGACGCCCATTTCGTTAAGCGCCGACATGATGTCCTCGATCTGCTCGGAGGACATCTGGTCCTGCGGCAGGGCATCGTTCAGTTCGTCATAGGTGATGTAGCCGCGCTTCTTCGCGCGGGCGATCAGCTTCTTGACGGACGCTTCGTTGAGGTCGAGCAGGGGGGCATCGCCATCCTCGCCATCGCCCATCCCGCCATTCTTGCTGTTCGCCTTGGTCGCCATCTATTCGCCTTAACTCCGTCGTCCCGACAGGAACGAGCCTCAATCAAACAATGTCTTCGGACTGCGCCAGTTCCGCCAGGCGGCTGTCGTGATCGGCTTTCAGCGCGCGGATGCGCTGCTGTTCAGCGAAATTCTCTTCGCTGAAGTCGCCCTCGAACCGTCTAGTAGCCTCCGCCAGCGCCGTTTCCAGCTCCGGTCCTTGCGCCATCACCCGGATGGCCTCGTCCAGGTCGCGCTGCACGCGACTGGGGTCGGTTGTCATCCTATGTGGGGTGAATGTGAACGTATCGGCCCGGAGCATCCCCTTAGCCATATTATACAAGTCACCTTGCCCCAATATGGTAAGGAGGGCCTGCGTTTCAACTGTTTCTTTGCGGAAGGATGCGGCGATCATCGCATCCAGCAATCGCGCCAGCGCGGGATCGCCGATTCGCAGGCCTGACAGCGTCTCGCGGTGCAGGACAATCTGCTCCGGATCGCGCAGCAGGCTGGCCAATATCGCCCGCAGCAGCCGATGTTCCATGCCGCTCGCGCCGATCTCCCGCGCCTCGTTGCCGGCGGGCGGGACGGGGGGCTTCCAATTGCCCTTCTTGTCGCGCTGCCAGCCGGCGCGGGCGCCACCGCCGCCTGCGCCGCGCGGGGCACGCTGGCCGCCGCCGAAGCGATCGGGCCGGGCAAAAAAGAGAGCGTCATAGCGCTCCCGGAATGCCTGGGCATAGAGGGCACGGACATCGGGATGCTGGATCGAGTCGCTATGGGCGGCCAGCCGCTGCTTGAGCGCCGCCTTCTGCTCGGGCGTGTCGAGCGGACCGACCTTCTGCTCATGCTCCCACAGGCGATCGACCAGCGGCTGGGCGCCCGCCAGCACGGCGTCCATCGCGCGCGGCCCTTCGGCGCGGAGCAGGTCGTCGGGGTCTTGCCCGGCGGGCAGGGTGGCGAAGGCCAGGCTATGGCCGGGGCGCAGAAGGGGGAGGGCACGGGTCGCCGCGCGGATCGCCGCCTTCTGCCCGGCCGCATCGCCGTCGAAGCACAATATCGGCACCTCGACCATCTTCCACAATCGCTCGATCTGATGTTCGGTCAGCGCCGTGCCGAGCGGCGCGACGGCGTCGCCAAAACCCGCCTGGGCGAGCGCGATCACGTCCATATAGCCCTCGACCACGATTACCCGGCCGCTTTGCCGGCTGGCGGGGGAGGCGCGGTCGATATTGTAGAGGGTGCGCCCCTTGTCGAAGAGCGGGGTGTCGGGCGAGTTCAGATATTTGGGTTCGCCCTGGCCGATGATGCGGCCGCCAAAGGCGATCACCCGTCCGCGAATGTCGCGGATCGGCAGCATGAGGCGGCCGCGGAACCTATCGTACGTGTCGCGTTCGCCGTCAGGGTCGATGAGCAAGCCGGCCTCGACCAGCATCGGCTCGCCAAAATCGCGCAGCGATGTCTTGAGCTTGCCACGCGAATCCGGCGAATAGCCAAAGCCAAACGTGCGCCGGGTCGCATCGCTGATGCCGCGCTTGGCGAGATAGGCGCGGGCGTCGCCGCCGTCGATGCCGCCAAGCTGGTCCTCGAAGAAGCTCTGCGCGGCGCCCATCGCGTCATGCAGCCCCTTGGCCTGCTCGGCGCGCTTGGCCGCACGCGGATCGGCTGCGGGCACCTCCATGCCGGCGGTCGCGGCCAGTTCCTTCACCGCCTCCATGAAAGGCAGGCCGCGCTGATCGGTCATCCAGCGGATCGCATCGCCATGCGCGCCGCAGCCGAAGCAGTGATAAAAGCCCTTCTCGTCGTTGATCGTGAAGCTGGGCGTCTTCTCGTTATGGAAGGGGCAGCAGGCCTTATACTCGCGGCCCGCCTTCTGCACCTTCACGGTCTTGCCGATCAACGTCGAAAGCGACGTCCGCGCGCGCAGCTCGTCCAGCCATTGGGGCGTGAGGGTCATCTAATTAAAGCCCCTCCCTTCCAAGGGAGGGGTTGGGGTGGGTGATCTTCTGCCTTTCCGGCATGGCGCGGGCGCGATCCAGAATGACGCTCAGCACGCCTTCCAGATTATCCCGAATGTCGATGTTGGAGAAGCGCAAAACCAGATAGCCCTGATGTGCAAGGTCAAAGTCTCTATCTCGATCCTTGATAGCATCATGGCTATCATCATCGACTTCTATGAAGAGGCCGAGGAGGGGGCAGAGAAAGTCGCAGATATAGGGTTCGATCACGGCTTGTCGGCGGAATTTGAAGCCGTCCAGCTGGGAACCGCGTAGGGCGCCCCAAAGGCGGCGTTCATATTCCGTGGGCTCGCGCCGCATCTTGCGCGCAAATTGACCGAGTCTCGCATTGATGCGCAGCGCCATCACCCACCCCAACCCCTCCCTTGGAAGGGAGGGGCTATTATGTCAGTATCGCATGCGCGTGTCAGCCTGGTGCTAACTCAGCTCAGCGCCGCCTTCACCAGCCCGCTCGCCTTGCTCATGTCGATCACCGCGCCATGGCGTTCCTTGAGCACGGCCATCACCTTGCCCATGTCCTTGACGCTTTCCGCGCCGATCTCGGCCTTGATGCCCTCGATCGCGGCGCGGGTCTCGTCCTCGCTCAGCTGTGCGGGCAGGAAGGTTTCGATGACGTCCAGCTCGGCCTGTTCCTTGGCCGCCAGCTCGTCGCGGCCGCCGCTCTTGAACATGTCGATCGATTCGCGACGCTGCTTCACCATCTTCTGCAGCACCTCGACCACGACGGTGTCGTCGTCGGGCACGCTGCTGGCAGTGCGCAGTTCGATGTCGCGATCCTTGAGCTTGGCCAGGATCAGGCGCACGGCAGCCAGGCGATCCTTGTCGCCGGCCTTCATGGACTCCACTTGGGCGCTCTTGATGGTGTCGCGAATCATGGGCGAATTAATCCTGTTTCTCGGGAAAGGAGTAGATATAATGCGAAAAGAGATTTTTAACAGACGTTGACCTTCACGCGTTGCGGGAATAGGTGACCGGCCGTTTAACCCGCACCAGACGGGTTCCCGCAAAAGCATAAAGGACCGCAGACCATGGCTGACGCCAAGACCCTCATTGTGCCCAAAGGAGCGACAGGGGTATTGGTTTTTGCCGATGGCTCCGCCGTCTTCGGTCGCGGCTTCGGCGCGGTCGGCGACGCGGTCGGCGAACTCTGCTTCAATACCTCGATCACCGGCTATCAGGAGATCATGACCGATCCCTCCTATGCCGGGCAGATCATCACCTTCACCTTCCCGCATATCGGCAATGTCGGCACCAATCTCGACGACGTCGAAGCCGACAGCCCCTATGCGCTGGGCTGCATCGTGCGTCAGGACGTCACCGCGCCCAGCAATTTCCGCAATGTCGAACCGTTCGACCAGTGGATGAAGGAAAAGGGCCGCATCGGCCTCGCCGGTGTCGACACCCGCGCACTGACCCGCATGATCCGCGAGAAGGGCGCGCCTAACGTGGTCATCGCCCATGATCCGGATGGCAATTTCGACATTGCCGCGCTCGCTGCCAAGGCGGCCGCCTGGCCGGGCCTTGAAGGCATGGACCTCGCCATCGAAGTCACGGGCAAGGAAAGCCGCCTGTGGAAGGACGGCATCTGGACCATCGGCCATGGCTATGGCCTCAATGAAGCGGGTGAGGAACGCCCCCATGTCGTCGCCATCGATTATGGCGCGAAGAACAACATCTTCCGCAATCTGGTGAAGGCCGGTGCGCGCGTCACCGTGCTGCCCGCCACCGCGACCTTCGATCAGGTCAAGGCGCTCAATCCCGACGGCGTGTTCCTGTCGAACGGTCCGGGCGATCCGGCCGCGACCGGCGACTATGCCGTGCCGGTGATCCAGCAGATATTAGTCGCCGACATCCCCGTCTTCGGCATTTGCCTGGGCCACCAGCTTCTGGGCCTCGCCGTCGGCGCGAAGACGATCAAGATGCATCAGGGCCATCGCGGCGCCAACCATCCGGTCAAGCGCCTGTCGGACGGCCTGGTCGAGATCACCAGCATGAACCATGGCTTCGCCGTCGATGTCGACACGCTGCCGGCCAATGCGCGCTCGACTCATGTCTCGCTGTTCGACGGCAGCAATTGCGGCATCGAACTGACCGACAAGAATGCCTTCTCGGTCCAGTATCACCCCGAAGCCTCGCCCGGCCCGCAGGACAGCTTCTACCTGTTCAAGAAGTTCGTTGATGGCCTCAAGGGCGCTGTCGCCGCGTGAGCCAGAACCTGCCCCCGGTTGACGAAGCGCGCCTTGCCGCAGAGTGGGAGGCGGACAGGCAAGTCCTCGCCAATCTCAAGCGCAATGGCGACGTCGCGCGTCTCGCGCGGCCCGTGGATGTCAGCTTTCGGGGCAGCGAAAAGGATTTCGAGCGCGTCCTAACCATCGCCAGCCAGTTCGGCTTCGTCGAACTGGACCGGGAAGAAGATGAGGAAGGCGACCTGTACCTGTTCCTGGAATGCGTGCAGCCGGTCGACGAAGCCTCGATCCGCGCGCTGACCCGGAAATGCCTCCAGATCGAAATCCTCTGTGGCGTCGAATATGACGGCTGGGGCTGCGAGGCGCAGGCGGGGGGCGTGCATTGACCGCCATTATTCAAATTGTGCGCGTGAGCGCCTTCAACTGTAAATCAGAGGCCAAATAATGCCCAAGCGCACAGACATCTCCTCCATCCTCATCATCGGCGCTGGTCCGATCATCATCGGCCAGGCGTGCGAGTTCGATTATTCGGGCACGCAGGCGGTCAAGGCGCTGAAGGAAGAGGGCTATCGCATCATCCTGGTGAATTCCAACCCGGCCACGATCATGACCGACCCGGAATTTGCCGACGCGACCTATGTCGAGCCGATCACGCCCGAAATCGTGGCGAAGATCATCGAGAAGGAGCGGCCCGATGCGGTGCTGCCGACGATGGGTGGCCAGACCGCGCTCAACACGGCGCTGGCGTTGTTCAACGACGGCACGCTGGAGAAGTTCGGCGTCCAGATGATCGGCGCTGACGCCGAAGCGATCGACAAGGCGGAGGACCGGATCAAGTTCCGCGACGCCATGGACAAGATCGGCCTGGAATCGGCCCGCTCGCGCATCGCCCACACCATGGAAGAGGCGATGGAAGCGCTGGAGTTCACCGGCCTTCCCTCGATCATCCGTCCCAGCTTCACCATGGGCGGCACCGGCGGCGGCATCGCCTATAATCGCGACGAGTTCATGAACATCGTCCGCGGCGGCCTGGATGCCTCGCCGACCACCGAAGTCCTGATCGAGGAATCGCTCCTCGGCTGGAAGGAATATGAGATGGAAGTCGTGCGCGATCGCAACGACAATTCCATCATCATCTGCTCGATCGAGAATGTCGATCCGATGGGCGTCCATACCGGCGACTCCATCACCGTCGCGCCGGCGCTGACGTTGACCGACAAGGAATATCAGATCATGCGCAACGCCAGCCTGGCGGTGCTGCGCGAGATCGGCGTCGAAACCGGCGGGTCGAATGTCCAGTTCGCGGTCAATCCCAAGGACGGCCGTCTGGTCGTCATCGAGATGAACCCGCGCGTGTCGCGTTCCTCGGCGCTGGCGTCGAAGGCGACCGGCTTCCCGATCGCCAAGGTCGCGGCGAAGCTCGCCGTCGGCTACACGCTCGACGAGATCGAGAATGACATTACCGGCGCGACCCCGGCCTCGTTCGAGCCGACCATCGACTATGTCGTGACCAAGATCCCGCGCTTCGCCTTTGAAAAGTTCAAGGGCGCCGAACCGCTGCTGGGTACCGCGATGAAGTCGGTCGGCGAAGTCATGGCGATCGGCCGCAACATCCATGAATCGATGCAGAAGGCGCTGCGCGGTCTGGAAACCGGCCTGTCCGGCTTCAACCAGGTCGATCATCTGGTCGGCGCGCCCAAGGACGACATCATCGCCGCCCTGGCACAGCCGACGCCCGATCGCCTGCTGGTCGCCGCGCAAGCCCTTCGTGAAGGGCTGACCGTCGCGGAAATCCACAATATCGCCAAGTTCGATCCCTGGTTCCTGGAGCGCCTCAAGGAAATCGTCGAGGCCGAGAATGAGGTGCTGGAACATGGCCTGCCGCGCGATGCGGACGGCATGCGCCGCCTCAAGGCCATGGGCTTTTCCGACAAGCGTCTCGCCTGGCTGGCGCTCAAGTCCGCCAATCTGCGTGGCAATGAGCGCGGCGTCGCGCGCGGCAGCGGCCTGATCCACGATGCCGTCGTCGCCATGACCGGCGGCGTGACCGAGGACGAGGTGCGCAGCCTGCGCCACAAGCTGGGCGTGCGTCCGGTGTTCAAGCGCATCGACACCTGCGCCGCCGAGTTCGAGGCGAAGACGCCCTACATGTATTCGACCTATGAAGCCCCGATCTTCGGCGAGCCGGAGAATGAGGCGCAGCCCAGCGACCGCAAGAAGGTCGTCATCCTGGGTGGCGGTCCCAACCGTATCGGCCAGGGCATCGAGTTCGACTATTGCTGCGTCCATGCCTGCTTTGCGCTGAGCGAAGCCGGCTATGAGACGATCATGGTCAACTGCAACCCGGAAACCGTGTCGACCGATTATGACACGTCCGACCGCCTCTATTTCGAGCCGCTGACGGCAGAGGACGTGCTGGAAATTCTGCATGTCGAAATGTCGAAGGGGACGCTGGCCGGCGTGCTGGTGCAGTTTGGCGGCCAGACGCCGCTCAAGCTGGCGCAGGCGCTGGAAGATGCCGGCATCCCGATCCTGGGCACCAGCCCGGACGCGATCGACCTAGCCGAGGATCGCGAGCGTTTCGCTGCGCTCATCGACAAGCTGAAGCTGCGCCAGCCGGCCAACGGCATTGCCCGCAGCCGCGAGGAGGCGATCGCGGTCGCCAACCGCATCGGCTATCCGGTGCTGATGCGTCCGTCTTATGTCCTTGGCGGTCGCGCCATGGAAATCGTCGACGGCCAGGCCCAGCTCGAAGAATATATCACCACCGCCGTGCAGGTGTCGGGCGACTCCCCGGTGCTGATCGACCAGTATCTGCGTGATGCGGTCGAGGTGGACGTGGACGCGCTGTGTGACGGCGACGATGTGGTCGTCGCCGGCGTGCTGCAGCATATCGAGGAAGCGGGCGTTCACTCCGGTGACTCGGCCTGCTCGCTGCCGCCCTACAGCCTGTCGGACGAGGTGATTGCCGAGATCGAGCGTCAGACCGAAGTGCTGGCCCGTGCCCTGTCGGTCCGTGGCCTGATGAATATCCAGTTCGCGGTCAAGGATGGCATCGTCTATCTGATCGAGGTCAATCCGCGCGCCAGCCGGACCGTGCCCTTCGTCGCCAAGGCGATCGGCACCCCGATCGCCAAGATCGCCTCGCGCGTCATGGCCGGTGAGAAGATCAAGGGTCTGCCCAAGATCGATCGCAATGCGATTGACCATGTCGCGGTCAAGGAAGCCGTCTTCCCGTTCAACCGCTTCCCCGGCGTCGACCCCGTGCTCTCGCCGGAAATGAAGAGCACCGGCGAAGTCATGGGCATCGACAGCAATTTCGCCACCGCCTTTGCCAAGGCGCAACTGGGCGCCGGCACCGTGCTGCCGACCAGCGGCACCGTCTTCGTGTCGGTCAAGGACAGCGACAAGCCGGTGATCCTGCCGGCGGTGCAGAAGCTGGCGGGCATGGGCTTCACCATCATCGCGACCGGCGGCACCGCCACCTATCTGGAAGGGCAGGGGATCGCCGTCGAGCATGTCAACAAGGTGGCCGAAGGGCGCCCGCACATCGTCGACCGGATCACCGATGGCGACGTGCAGCTGATCTTCAACACCACCGAAGGCTGGCAGTCCCTGAAGGACAGCAAGGCGATCCGCACCAGTGCTCTACGCGCAAAGATTGCAAGTTTCACCACCGCGACCGCCAGCGTCGCTGCGGCGGACGCAATCGAGGCTTTGCGGGACCGCGCCCTTGAAGTGCGCTCGCTCCAGTCCTATTATCCTGGGTCGCACGCCTGATCCCCTTCACTAGGAAGCATGCTGCGGGTGGCGCCATGTTCGGCGCCGCCAAAGGGAAGTTTTGACGAAGGATTTGCAATAATGGCGACCGTCGAGAAGATGCCGATGCTGCAGGTGGGCTATGACAAGCTCAATGCGCAGCTCCGCGAGCTGAAGGCCGAGCGCCCTCTGATCGTGGACGCCATCGAGGAAGCTCGTGCCCACGGCGACCTGTCGGAAAATGCCGAATATCACGCCGCCAAGGAACGGCAGGGGCAGGTCGAGGCAACGATTTCCGATCTGGAAGACAAGCTGTCGCGCGCCCAGATCATCGATCCGACCACCCTGTCGGGTAACAAGATCGTGTTCGGCGCGACCGTGACCCTGCTGGACGAGGATGACAAGCCGGTCAAATATCAGATCGTGGGCCAGGCCGAGGCGGACGCCAAGGCGGGCATGATCAGCTATAACAGCCCGCTGGGCCGTGCGCTGATCGGCCGCGAGGTCGGTGACGAGGTGGAAGTGTCGGTCCCGTCTGGCGACAAATTCTACCTGGTCGACAAGATCGCGTTCATCTGATCCCGTGAAACTGCCTGCCGGACGCACGACCAACGCGATAGCGCTGGTCACGTTCGTCCTGTTCCTGTTGCTGCTGGCAACCGGGCAGATCGACAATGCGGCCTTGCTGGGCGGGTTCATGCCCGCCCGCATTGGCAATCCCGGCCTGCTGGACGGCATGGCGGCGGTGCCCTGGTGGCTGACGCCGCTCAGTTGCACCTTCGTCCATGCCGGCTGGCTGCATATCGCCTTCAACCTGCTGATGCTGCTTTTCTGCGGGCGGCAGGTCGAGCATGTGCTGGGCCGCACCGGCACGCTGATCCTCTATGTCGTCGGTGCCTATGCCGCCTGCTTCGCGCAATGGGCGATCACGCCGGAATCGATCAATCCGATGGTCGGGGCGAGCGGCGCGATTTCCGCGATCATCGCCACCTATGCGCTGCTTTACAGCCAGCAACAGGTGCGGCGGATCGGGCCGTTGTCGGCCAATTTCGTGCGGGTGCTGTGGCTAGCAGCCGCCTGGATCGCGATCCAGTTGATGATCGGCGTGGCGACGGCGGGGGGATTGGGCGATCTGGGTCAGATCGCGATTGCCGCGCATATCGGCGGCTTCCTGGCAGGGCTGGCCTTGACCCGGCCCTTGCTGCGCTGGCGCTTCCGTAAACGGCCCCAGGCTATCAATTGATCGTTCGATAATATGTGTTCGGGCGAAACCGGGGCATGATCCGGTCTCGCCCGAAACGGGTCATCAGGCTGCCGGCAGCTCAGGCTCCAGCAGGCGGTGCAGATGGACGATCACATAGCGCATTTCGGCGTCATCGACGGTGCGCTGCGCCGCGCCGCGCCAGGCCTTTTCGGCCGAGGCATAGTCGGGGAAGACGCCAACCAGGTCGACCTTGCTCAGGTCCTGGAATTCCAGCGTCTGCGGGTTGGTTACGCGGCCGCCCATCACCAGATGCATCTTGCTCATGGCGTTATATGTTCTCCTTTGACTGATCGCGGTGCCTTAGCATCGTCCCTGCGATCCGCCAAGGAAAGCGGCCTGTGTGTCGATTGCGTTTGCGGCAATCGCGATTAGCTTTTCGGCAATCGCGCCTTGATCGCGTCGCCCAGCGCCTCGACGCGGGTGGAGACGAGCGCGACCAGTTCGTCCGCCAGCTTCGATGCCTTGCCGCCAAGATCGGCCGATGCCGCAGCGTCACGGGCCGCCGTCGCGGTGTCGCTTGCGCTTTCCTTGGCGCTCGACAGCGCATGGCTTGCCGTTTCGCGGGCCTTGCTGAGCACTTCGCCAGCATTGTCCCGCGCACTGGCCAGCGCTTCGCCCGCATTGTGGCGCAGCGACTCGCTATTCTCGCTCGCGGCCGTGCGGGCGGTGGCGGCCGCCTCCAGCACGCGCGCGCCGGCGGTGGCGGCCAGGCCCGGCAGCGCCTTCATCACCTTCCGGCTCTTGGGAAACATCCAGGCGATGACCGCTCCGGCCGCCACCGCGCCGGCCACGGCCGCAACCGGATGCTCCTGAATGATCTCGTTGGCGCGGGCAGCGACCCGCTGGCCCCGGTCGCGTGCGTCGCCATAGGCTTCGCTCGCCTTGTCCTTGCCGGTCTGGATCAGTTCGCCGGCGCTTTCGCGCGCCTTGCCGGTGCTGTCCTTGATCATGTCGGTTGCGCTGCCGGCGGCGTCATTGGCCGCTTCGCGGACGCGGGTCAGTTGGGCGCGGATGTCAGCCATCATCAATCTCCGAAATTTCCGTGTTACGGTTCCTCAGTCGAACGAACAGGCGTCCGAAAAGTGCCGTGAGGGGGCGGCGGAAGAGAAGTAGGACGATGCCGGTTGCCGCCGCGCCGGTGGCAACCGGCCGCTGGCGCACCTTGGCACCGACATAGGCGACGCCGTCGAGCGCAGCCGCCGTGATCTTCGCCTCGACATCGGCCTTCAGCCGATCGGGTGCGATCCGCGCCTGGGCATCGGCAAGGCTCAGGACCGCCTTGCTGCGCAAATGCACCGCGCGATCGGTCGCTTCGCGATAGGCCTGTTCCCGGCTCATGACTTGATCGTCTTCAACATATGGCTGATCTGTCCCTTGGCCAGCAGCAGCAGCAGGATGGCGATCAGTACGGCGCCCCCAAACACTGCCAGCGTGGCCCAGAGCGGCCCGATCGTCGCGGACAGCGCAATGACCAACCCGATCAGCAGGGTCACGATCGCTGCGAACAACAGCATCAGGGCCACGATCCCCAGGATCGCGGCATTGCGGATGCCGGCGCCGGCAATGCCCGCGCGCAGCTTCTGGCGCTCGACCTCCGCTTGCGCATAGGCGCGGCCATCGGTGTAGAGGCGGGCGAATGTCGCGCGGACAGACTCCTCACCCCCCTCGGTCTGCGGCGTTGCCACCGTATCCGCTGGTTCCTGCGTCAATTGCCCCTCCGCCCCGTCAACCGGGGCCTGCGGTTAGCCGTCACGATAATCCTGTCTTGCGTTCGTCAGGCGTCGCTGTCGGGCGATCCCTTGGCAAGGCGCATCAGCACGAAGCCGACCACGGCGGCCGCGCCGATGGCAACGGCCGGGCTCTTGCGCACGAAATCACGCGCCTCGGTCATCAACTGGTCGACATCCTTGCTGTCCAGCGTGTCTGCGGCACTGGCCACCGATTCCGCCGCCTGGCGGACATAGTCGCCATATTGCGGGCCAAGCTTCGCATCGACCGTGCCGGCGGTGTCCGCAATCAGCTTCGACAGGCTCTGCATCGCCGAACCGGTCTTGTCCTTGGCACTGCTCGCCGCAGACTTTGCAGTCTTGCCGGCCTGCTCCTTGATCGGGTCGATATGCGCCTTCCAGTCGACCGAATTGATCTTGTCGGTCGCGGCCTTGGCGGCCTTTTCGGCCTGTGCCTTGATCGGCGCGATCTGTGCGGACCAACCATGGGCAGCGCCATTTCCCGCCTTTGCGGGGGCCTTGCGAGCGGCGGCCTTCTTCACCGGCGCGGCCTTGACGGCCGGGGTGGAGGCCTTGGTCGACGCCGGCTTGGCCTTGGCGGGAACCGCCTTCTTCGCGCGCTTGACGGGCGGGGTTTCCGGGGTGTCGGCCATTGTCCAAAGTCTCCCTAAAGCTCAACCTCATGGTCCCGCGCGAGGCGGGCTGTCATGATCCTAATGCTTGGCGGCGGCCTACAGTTCCGGCGCCGTTACTATTTTGAGCATCGGCATTTTTTGTCCGATGGCAAGTCCCCCGGATTGCCAAGTTTGGGGCTGCTGGCTAAGCGGGGCCGCGAAAAGGCCGCCCGGCGCGTGTCCGGGCCCAGATCAGGGAGCGATCATGACCGCCATTCTCGATATCCACGCCCGCCAGATTCTCGACAGCCGCGGCAATCCGACCGTCGAAGTCGATGTGATGCTGGAAGATGGCAGCTTCGGCCGCGCCGCCGTGCCCTCGGGTGCGTCGACCGGTGCCTATGAGGCGGTCGAAAAGCGCGACGGTGACAAGAGCAAATATCTGGGCAAGGGCGTGCTTCACGCCGTCGCCGCCGTCAATGAAGAGATTGCCGAGCAGCTCATCGGTCTCGATGCTGAGGACCAGGGCGAAGTCGATGCCGCAATGATCGCGCTCGACGGCACCGAGAACAAGTCGCGTCTGGGCGCCAACGCGATCCTGGGCGTGTCGCTGGCCACTGCCAAGGCGGCCGCCGACGCGCGCGGCCTGCCGCTCTATCGCTATGTCGGCGGCGTGTCCTCGCATGTTCTGCCGGTGCCGATGATGAACATCATCAACGGCGGCGAGCATGCCGACAACCCGATCGACTTCCAGGAATTCATGATCATGCCGGTCGGTGCGGAGAGCATCGCCGACGCCGTGCGCATCGGTTCGGAAATCTTCCACACGCTCAAGAAGGGCCTGCACGACAAGGGTCTGGCCACCTCGGTCGGTGACGAGGGCGGCTTTGCCCCCAATATCGCCTCGACCCGCGATGCGCTCGACTTCATCATGCTGTCGGTCGAAAAGGCCGGCTACAAGCCCGGTGACGATGTTGTGCTGGCGCTGGACTGTGCCGCGACCGAATTCTTCAAGAACGGCAAATATGAGATTTCGGGCGAAGGCCTGTCGCTCTCGCCGGTCGAGATGGCCGATTATCTGGCTGCTCTGGCCGCCGACTATCCGATCAAGTCGATCGAAGACGGCATGAGCGAGGATGATTTCGAGGGCTGGAAGGCGCTGACCGACAAGATCGGTGACAAGGTCCAACTGGTCGGCGACGATCTGTTCGTCACCAACCCGGCCCGCCTGTCGATGGGCATCGGCAAGGGGCTGGCCAATTCGCTGCTGGTGAAGGTCAACCAGATCGGCACGCTGTCGGAAACGCTCGCCGCCGTCGATATGGCGCACCGTGCCCGCTACACGGCGGTCATGTCGCACCGTTCGGGCGAGACCGAGGATTCGACCATCGCCGACCTCGCCGTCGCCACCAATTGCGGTCAGATCAAGACCGGCTCGCTCGCTCGTTCGGATCGTCTCGCCAAGTATAATCAGCTGATCCGCATCGAGGAAGAACTGGGCGACATGGCGGTCTATGCCGGTCGTTCGATCTTCCGCTGATCCACGGCTAATTTCAGGTTAGGGATTCGGCTGGTCGCATCGGGCATATTTTTGCTTGCGACCGGCCGAATCCTGTGATTCAAGCAGTTCATGGCGCATATCGCGAAGCTCCGCATGCTATTGATGTCGGCCCTCGGGCCGGCAATCGCGGTGCTGTTGCTGCTGTTTTTTGCCGGCTATGTGGTGCTCGGCTCCAATGGCGTGCTCGCCTGGGGCGATTATTCGCGCCAGCTGCGCGATGCGAAGGCTGAACTCAAGATCGTCCAGCTGCATCGCCAGGAGCTGCGCAACCGGGTCGATCTGCTCAATCCGCGCCGCGTCGATCCCGATCTGTCTGACGAACTGATCCGTCGCCAGCTCGGCGTGATTCACCATGATGAAGTGATCGTTCCGCTGAACTGATCCGCACGCCGGCGGGGTGCGCTTTCCATTTATTTGGTAAAATCCTGTCGCGGCAACATTTTGTTGCCAGCCGTTCGCGACCCGTTTTCGACAGCGTTGTCATGGATTGTCGTTTTTGCACTCGGGACATTCATTATGCCGGGATTCCGTGGGGTCCGCCGTTGCAATCTATGCAACTCTGACGCATATCGGGCTTCCTTCCATCCTACCCACGCAAAAGGATAATAGCCTTGGCGAAACCAACCACGCCGCGCGCCGACAGCGCAAAGGCAAAGGCCGCAGTGCCGGCCGGTGCGGACCATAATCGTCCGCGCCCCGAAACGCCCACCGACTACAAGGCCAGCAAGGAAGAGCTGCTGGAATTCTATCGGCAGATGGTTCTGATCCGCCGCTTCGAGGAAAAGGCCGGCCAGCTTTATGGTCTGGGTTTCATCGGCGGCTTCTGTCACCTCTATATCGGCCAGGAAGCGGTTGCGGTCGGCATCCAGTCGGCATTGAAGCCCGGCAAGGACAGCGTGATCACCGGCTATCGCGACCATGGTCACATGCTCGCCTATGGCATCGATCCCAAGGTCATCATGGCCGAACTGACCGGCCGCGAAGCCGGCATTTCGCGCGGCAAGGGTGGTTCGATGCACATGTTCAGCGTCGAGCATAAATTCTATGGCGGCCACGGCATCGTCGGCGCCCAGGTGTCGCTCGGCGCGGGTCTGGCCTTCGCCCACAAATATAATGATGATGGCGGCGTGTGCGTTGCCTATTTCGGCGACGGCGCGGCCAACCAGGGCCAAGTTTACGAATCGTTCAACATGGCCGAATTGTGGAAGCTCCCGATCATCTTCGTGATCGAGAACAACCAATATGCCATGGGCACGAGCGTCAATCGCGCCTCGTCGGAAGACCAGCTCTATCGCCGCGGCGAGAGCTTCCGTATCCCTGGCATCCAGGTCGACGGCATGGATGTTCTGGCGGTGCGCGGTGCGACCGAGGAAGCGCTCAAGTGGGTCCAGGGCGGCAATGGCCCGATCCTGCTGGAAATGAAGACCTACCGCTATCGCGGTCACTCCATGTCCGACCCGGCCAAATATCGTTCGCGTGACGAGGTTCAGGCCGTGCGCGACAACAGCGACCCGATCGAGGGTGTGAAGAAATATCTGATCGATGCCGGCGTCAGCGAGGACGAGATCAAGGTCATCGACCAGGATATCCGCAAGATCGTCGCCGACGCGGCCGATTTCGCCGAAACCTCGCCCGAACCTGAGATGCATGAACTCTATACCGACGTGCTGGTGGAGCAATATTAATGGGTATCGAAATCAAGATGCCGGCGCTCTCGCCGACGATGGAAGAGGGCACGCTGGCCAAGTGGCTGGTGAAGGAAGGCGATGAAGTGAAGTCCGGCGACATTCTCGCCGAGATCGAGACTGACAAGGCGACGATGGAATTCGAAGCCGTCGACGAAGGCAAGATCGGTCAGATCGTGATTGCCGAAGGCACCGAAGGCGTGAAGGTCGGCACCGTCATCGCGACGATGGCGGGCGAGGGCGGCGAAGCAGCCCCGGCGCCTGCACCGAAGGCCGAAGCGCCCAAGGCAGAAGAAGCCCCCAAGAAGGCGGAAAGCGGCACGTCGAAGCTGGCGTCGGAAGCCAAGGCGACCGTGCAGGATCCGGACCTCCCGGCCGGCACAGAGTTCGTCAAGACCACCGTGCGTGAAGCGCTGCGTGACGCCATGGCCGAGGAAATGCGGTCGGACCCGCGCGTCTTCGTGATGGGCGAGGAAGTCGCCGAATATCAGGGCGCCTACAAGGTGACCCAGGGCCTGCTCGACGAATTCGGTCCCAAGCGCGTCATCGACACGCCGATCACCGAGTATGGCTTTGCCGGCATCGGTTCGGGCGCGGCCATGGGTGGCCTGCGTCCGGTCATCGAGTTCATGACGTTCAACTTCGCCATGCAGGCGATCGACCACATCATCAACTCGGCGGCCAAGACCAATTACATGTCCGGTGGCCAGATGCGCTGCCCGATCGTGTTCCGTGGTCCCAACGGTGCGGCCAGCCGCGTCGGCGCGCAGCACAGCCAGAACTATGGTCCCTGGTATGCCGCCGTTCCCGGCCTGATCGTCATCGCGCCCTATGACGCGGCCGACGCCAAGGGTCTGCTGAAGGCCGCGATCCGCTCGACCGACCCGGTCGTGTTCCTGGAGAATGAACTTCTCTACGGTCGCAGCTTCGACGTGCCCAAGGTCGATGATTATGTCCTGCCGATCGGCAAGGCGCGCATCATGCGTCCGGGCAAGGACGTGACCCTGGTCAGCTACTCGATCGGCGTGGGCCTGGCGCTCGACGCGGCCGAGCAGCTTGCTGCCGAGGGCATCGATGCCGAAGTGATCGACCTGCGCACGCTGCGTCCGCTCGATACCGCAACCGTGCTGGAAAGCCTGAAGAAGACCAACCGCCTGGTGGTGGTGGAAGAAGGCTGGCCGACCTGCTCGATCGCGTCGGAAATCGCTGCCGTCGTGATGGAAAAGGGCTTCGACGATCTCGACGCCCCGGTCCTGCGCGTCACCAACGAGGATGTGCCGCTGCCTTATGCCGCCAACCTCGAAAAGCTGGCGCTGATCGACGCGGCCCGCGTGGTCGAAGCGGCCAAGAAGGTCTGCTACAAGTAAGCACAGAAAAGGGGCGGTCCGATCGGACCGCCCCTTTTTCTATCGGTTCTTTGCGAGCGGCTGTCAGGCCGGGCAGGAGGCGATCTGGCTGCTGGTCAGCTTCCCCGCATTCTTCATCGCCTGGTCCGTGCGTTCGCGGACGTTGAATGCGCTGGTGTAGCGGATCGTCTTGCTGCCGAAGAGGCTGTCCGAGATCAGCGGCTGATAGGTATAGGCCACTTCCACGAACATGACTGCCGTTCCGCTGCCGGAGGCGATCTTGGTCGTTGCTGTTGTGCCTGGCCCCATGCCGTCCTTCAGGCTTGCGTCGCTGGTGCCATCCCCCGCCTTGCCATAGCTGGAGGTGAAGCTGCCATTGCCCCAGCAGCGCTGCCAACGAATATACTGGCCCGCATTGGTGCCGGTCTGGCTGTTGGGTTCCAGATCCGAAAGGAAGATGCGGCTGTTTGCCTTGAAGTTCTTGAGGTTGGCACCGGCCAGTTCGGCGCCGGTGAAGATCTCGTTGATGTCGCCCTCGTCGATCGAGGTGCGCTCGCGTGACGCGTTATCGGCGACGAGCATCGCGATCTGGCTGACGCGCATATGGGCGGTCGCGAGGTTCGCGATTTCCAGACCGCCCATCGACAGCACCATCAGTACCGGCAAGGAATAGGCAAATTCGATAAGGGCCAGGCCCGACTGGTCGTCGCGAAGACGGCGCGCCAAGCGTGCGAGGGGGGGCTTGATCGGGGTCATGTGCAGATGATCGGCAATGTGGCCTGGTTGGACCAGGGCTGGTTGCGGATGGTGGCGTTGGCCGTGGCGGTCTGGGTCGCGCTCCAGCCCAGCAGCTTGGCCATCGGGAAAAGGCGGGGCATGGACACCGTCACCTGATAGAAGACGATATCATCGGCACCACCCAGGCCCGTGGAGCCTGCGCTGCTGTCGTAACTACCATTGCCATTGGAATCCTCGAAGCAATCGCCCGTGTTGAAGCTGCCAAGGGGTGCCGTATCCGTGGTGATTTTTTCAGGCTTTCCCACGCGCGAGAAGTTGTAATAGCTCTTCTTGGTCACCGAAGTGGAGCCGTTCTTGCTGTTGATCGCCTGCATCTGCGCATCGATATAGGCGTCGATCTGGGTACTGTTGAGTGTCCCGACCGATGCCGCGCGGGCGGCCCTGTCGAGCACACCCTGGGTCACCGAGCGCAGATAGGACTGATAGCCCAAGTCGCCGACGCCCATGATGAACAGGCAGAGCGGCGTGACGATCAGGCCGAACTCCATCAGCGTCGCGCCACGTTGATCGCGCCGCAGATCGCTGGGGAGGTGGAAAGGGCGGGGCATCAGTTCGACAACCGCAGGCCGCCAATATTCTTGGCGATGTTCTGGAAGGTCGTTTTCAACTGGGCGGCTGAATAGTTCATGCTCCAGTGATTGGCGCTGCTGGCGCAATTCTGCAAAGGAGTGCTCATCACGTTCGAATTGCTGAATCCGATCACCCAGATGGTGATCCCCTTGGACTTGATCGCGTTGCACATCATTTCCAGGCGACGGTTGTGAATGGCCGTCAGGTCGTCATTGGAAGCGCCGGCGGGACCGTCGCGCTGATCGAGAGTTTGATATCCCCAGGCGCCGTAGACATTGTTGTAGGCTTGCATGACGCCGTCGGTCATGAACACGATGTGGCGCGAAATGTTGAAGCCGTTGGGCGCGTTGGCGTTATCCGATGCGAAGATTCCGGTCGGCGACAGGAAGCGCGCGCCCCACATCATACCGATGGTGTGATAGGTGCCACCAACTGCAACCAGACTGTCGACATAGCTGTCATAGCTGCTCGTTTGACCGTCCGGAATGGCGGTGCGGCTGGCATAAGAGGTCAGCCTACGCGCCTGGCTGGGGCAAGCGACATAGCCGTTGCTGATGTTGTTCGAACTGTTGAGCCAAGAGCCACCGCGTGTGTATTCGACGTCGGGCCAGAATGGGCGCCACTTTGTAGCAGTCGTCGTCGGTGCCGTATCGATCTGAAGATCAAAGGCGGTCGCTGGAATGGAAGAGGTCGACGAATTTGCGTTAATGGTGCTGTCCGTATCGCGTTCCTCGATACAGCCAGACCATGTCGCGTTGGTGCCCCACTCAAAGGCGGGATTTTGGATAGGTTCGCCCTTGATGAA
This sequence comes from Sphingobium sp. L-44, assembly GCF_056859495.1. Classification (NCBI taxonomy): domain Bacteria; kingdom Pseudomonadati; phylum Pseudomonadota; class Alphaproteobacteria; order Sphingomonadales; family Sphingobiaceae; genus Sphingobium; species Sphingobium sp. L-44. The sequence continues at coordinate 174,472 of NZ_JBSXOQ010000121.1, forward strand.
GTCGCTCATGTTGAACGCTACGTTGGTGTAGGTCCAGTTGGTGTAGCGGGTGCGTCCCGGACCAGGAGTGGTTGAGGTGAAGTAGGTCTTGGTTGTCGTCAGCTCTTTGCGTACGCACACGCGTGCGGTGCTGCCCGATGGGGCGTTCGAAGTGCTGTTGTTCCAGCCGCCATAGCTGTAGACGGTCCGTGAGGTGTTGCTGGGCGCGCTGCCGCTTGTGGTCGCGGAGGCATTCTGCCAGTTGGAGCAGTCGGTTCCGTTCAGATTGGTCCCACCTGATCCATTGATCGCATTCTGGGCTGATGTGTAGCAGGTGTTTGAGCCGTTGCGCTTGTAGCAGGTCGTGTCCGTCGATGTGTTTTCCCAGTAATACCACGCATAGCGGCTGTTATAAGTCCATGTCTCGCCGGCCGTGCCTCCGAGTACCGCGCTGGTGGGCAATTGGTAACCAACATTCACAGTGGAGCTGTAGGGCATGAAGCCGTAGCGGATGCGACCACTGCTGTCGGAGCCAGGACCTAGCGTATCGTAGAAATCTCTTACCGCCTGCTGCAGGGCGGTGAGCTTTACAACCGTGCCTCCTGAGCCATTGGAAATGGAATCTGCCATCGATCCGGTCGTATCCAGCACCAGCATCACGTCGGTATTGCCGATGTCGAAGCGGGAATCGCAGTTCACTGCCAGCGACAATGTCTGAACGCCGAAGATGCGCATGATGGTGGTCGGGATGGTGGTTTCGGCCGACACCTGGACGGTCGTCGTCTCGCCGGGCTTGCTCTGGATCACGGGCGTGAAGTTGGCGGCGCCAAAGGTCTGCTGCGGGAAGTTGAAGTCGAAGAATTTCTTCGCCTCGGCCTTGTTGTCATCGGTCATTGACGCGGTCGTCATCGCACGCCGTCCCGCCAGTGCTGCGGCGTCGCAGGCTTGCTGCATCCGGGCGCGGACCATATAGGCGCGGCTCATGTCCACGCCGCCGCCGATCAGGCCGGCGAGCGGGATGATGGCTGCGGCCACCATGGCGAGCGTGTTGCCCGCCTGGTTGCGCCGAAGCCGGCCAAGGAATGTCATCGCGCGCTTGATCTGCTTGCCCATGTTCCGCATTCACCCATGTCGCCCGTTTCCCCCCAGAAATCTGGACAGGGCCATCGTCGGCTATGCAACGGGACTGGTTAGGGTCTCTATGCGAAGTCTGGTTAAAGGATTGATAAGCCATTTTTAGATCGGGATCGAAATGATGGATCGCACGGACGATCTGGCGCCGCTGGCGCGCCTGCTTTCCGGGCATGCCGGGCGCCTTGCCGAGCGGCATCGGGCGCTCTGGGCGTTGGACCAGCGCTTTGCGCAAATTGCGCGAACAACCAGCGATGCGGCGATCGGGCAGATGCGCCTCGCCTGGTGGCTGGGCGTCGTCATGGACGAGGCGGGCGTCAAGGGACAGGGCGAGCCGGTGGTCGACTGGCTGCGCGCGATCGGTGCGCTGGCCGCGCCCGGTATCCCGGCGATGCTCGATGGTTGGGAAGTGCTGGTGGTGGAGTCGGAGATCGATCTCACCGGCCTGCGCGACTATGCCGCCGGCCGCGGCGGCGGGCTGTTCCAGGCATTGGCCGATGTAGCCGATGCGCCCGACTGGCTGATCGCGGCGGGCAAGGTCTGGGCCTTGTGGGATCTGTCCGCCCATAGCGGCGACGAGGCGCTGGCGGACGCCGCCATTGGCCTGGCCCGCGACCTGTTGCCGCAGGTTGGTGATCCGGCGTGGCCCAGGGCGTGGAAGCCGCTGCGCATCGCCTATCTGCTGGCACGGTATGATGTCGAGCGGGGACAGCGGGCGCCGGTTGGGCTGACGCGGAGCATGGCCTGGCGGTTGATGCGGATCGCGCTTGTCGGGCGCTAGGTGATCGCGATAGGTTCGCTGCCGTCACGAAGGGGGGAGCGGGCGATGGGACGGTTGCTGGCAGGTGGCATGGGGGCGTTGCTGCTGGTCGCGGCCGGCCTGTTCTGGTGGCAGGGGCGGGCGACCAACGAGCCGCCGCCCAAGGCTTTGCTCGCGCCGCCGCCGCCGCCAGCCAATGAGGCTCTGCCCGAAGGCGATCCCGATGCGGTCGGCGAGGCGCCGCCGATGCCCGGCGAGGCCAGTCCGCAGAGCCGCGAGGAAAAGCGCTTCGCCCGTTATGACCGCAATCGCGACGGCATCATCAGCCGGATCGAGATGCTGGGCAGCCGCACCGCTGCGTTCAAACAGCTCGACGCGAACAAGGATAATCTCCTGTCGTTCGAGGAATGGGCGGTGGCGACGGCCGATCGCTTCACCGGGGCCGATGCCGACAAGGACGGCAGGCTGACCCCGGCGGAATTCGCCACCACCGCGCCGAAGCGGGCGGCGAAACCGCGCTGCAAATGCTGAGCCTGTCCCGGAGGGGTCAGGCCGGTTCCACCACCTCACCCAGCCAGCGACCGAAGGAGGCGCGGGCGCGAGCGGTATAGGCTTCCTTGCGCTGCTTCTTCTTGACGTCGTCCAGCGTCGGGAACAGGCCGAAATTGACGTTCATCGGCTGATAGTCGGCGGTCTCGACATTGCCGGTGACATGGCCGAGCAGCGCGCCCAGCGCCGTGTCGGCGGGCGGCGGCGCCAGTTCCTGGCCCAATATCTCGGCCGCGGCGAAGCGCCCGGCGATGAGGCCGATGGCGGCGCTTTCGACATAGCCCTCGCACCCGGTCATCTGCCCGGCGAAGCGGATATGCGGCGCGCTTTTCAGGCGCAGCGTCGGATCGAGCAGCTTGGGACTCTGGATGAAGGTGTTGCGGTGCAGCCCGCCCAGCCGGGCAAACTCGGCCTTTTCCAGGCCCGGAATGGTGCGGAACAGCTCGACCTGGGCGCCATGCTTCAGCTTGGTCTGAAAACCGACCATGTTCCACAACGTGCCCGACGCATTGTCCTGGCGCAGTTGGACCACGGCATAGGGCCAGCGGCCGGTCTTGGGATTATCGAGCCCCATCGGCTTCATCGGGCCGTGGCGCAGCGTTTCCGGCCCGCGCGAGGCCATCACCTCGATCGGCATGCAGCCCTCGAAATAGGGGGTGCTCGACTCCCATTCCTTGAACTCGGTCTTCTCGCCGTCGAGCAGCCCCTGGACGAAGGCCTGATACTGCTCCTTGTTCATCGGGCAGTTGATATAGTCCTTGCCCTCGCCTCCGCCGGGGCCGATCTTGTCCCAGCGATTGGCCATCCAGCATTCTTCCATGTCGATGCTGTCGAAATGGATGACCGGCGCGATCGCGTCGAAGAAGGCGAGGTGCTCCATGCCGGCGGCTTTGCCGATGCTGCTGGCCAGCGCGGCGGCGGTCAGCGGCCCGGTGGCGACGATGGTCATGCCGTCGCTGGGCAGCGTGTCGATCCGCTCGCGCACGATCTCGACATTAGGATGTTCGGCCAGCGCGCGGGTGACGCCGTCGGAAAAGACATGGCGGTCGACCGCCAGGGCAGAGCCGGCCGGCACCTTGGCCGGTTCGGCGCGGTCCATGATCAGCGAGCCGAGGCGCCGCATTTCCTGATGCAGCAGGCCCACGGCATTCTTGTCCGCATCATCGGAGCGGAAACTGTTGGAACAGACCAGTTCGGCAAGGCCATCGGTCTGGTGCGCCGGGGTCATCTCTCCGGTGCCGCGCATTTCCGACAGGCGGACCTTGATACCGGCCTGGGCGAGCTGCCAGGCGGCTTCCGAACCGGCGAGACCGCCGCCGATGACATGGATCTGATGATTGGACATATTTCGCTTAACTTCGCACTTTTCCCGCACATTCGGCAATTTCCGAACGCCAGTGGGACATATTGTTATAAGATGCAATCAGTATAGCGGGGCATGGTTCAATAGGACAGGGGCAGGCGCGCGGATGTCATCGGCATTGTTGCCCCCGCACGAGCAAAAGCCGTTGAACGGGCGGCGATCCTCGGCAATCAGGGGGCGATAAGGAGCCCCTGATGCCGATGCCTTCTTCTGCCGATCCCGCCTCGCTCGATACCTTGCCAACACCCTGCCTTGTGCTGGATGCCGACCGCATGGATCGCAATATTGCGCGGCTGCGCGCGCATCTGGACGGGCTGGGAGTGGGGATGCGGCCGCATCTCAAGACGGCCAAGTCGGTCGAGGTCGCGCAGCGGCTGATGCCGACGGCGCAGGGGCCGGCGACGGTATCGACCCTGCTGGAGGCGCGCCGCTTTGCGGCGGCCGGGGTGCGCGACATTCTCTATGCGGTCGGCATCAGCCCGGCCAAGTTGCCCGAGATACTGGCGCTGCGGGCGCAGGGCGTGGACCTGGCGATCGTGCTGGATTCGGTCGAGCAGGCGGAGGCGGTCGCGGCTGCATCGCGCGCGGCGGGCACGGCCATTCCGGCCCTGATCGAGATTGATTGCGACGGGCATCGGTCGGGCGTGCAGCCCGGCGATGCGGCGCGATTGCGGGCGATCGGCGCGGCGCTGGCACAGGGCGGGGCATTGCGCGGCGTGATGACCCATGCCGGCGGTAGCTATGGCGCAAGGGGCGATGCAGAACTGCGCGCCTGCGCTGACGCCGAGCGGGATGCCGTGGTGGCGGCGGCGCGGACCTTGAAAGAGGCGGGGCATGATTGTCCGGTGATCAGCGTCGGATCGACCCCCACCGCCCATCATGCCACGGACCTGAGTGGCGTGACCGAGGTACGCGCCGGCGTCTTCGTCTTCTTCGATCTGGTGATGGCCGGGATCGGCATCTGCTCGGTGGACGACATCGCCCTGTCGGTGCTGGCGACGGTGATCGGGCATCAACGGGACAAGGGCTGGATCTTGGTCGATGCCGGCTGGATGGCGATGTCGCGCGATCGCGGCACGGTGAAACAGGATGTCGATCAGGGCTATGGCCTGGTCTGCGACCGGGACGGGCGGCCCTATGGCGATCTGATCCTGGTCGATGCCAATCAGGAACATGGCATCATCGCGCTGCGGCCGGGGGCGTCCGGCGCGCTGCCGGACCTGGCGGTGGGCGATCGGGTGCGGATATTGCCCAACCATGCCTGTGCCACCGGCGCGCAGCATGATCGCTATCATGTGGTGCGGACCGGCAGCGATGCGGTGGAAGCGGTCTGGCCGCGATTTGGAGGATGGTGATGGACGTGCAGCGGATCGAGACCGACAAGGCGCCGGCGCCCGCCGGCCATTATGCGCAGGCGACGATTGCGAATGGCTTCGTCTTCGTGTCGGGGCAATTGCCGGTGGTGGCGGGGCAGGGGCCGCGCAGCGACCTGTCGTTCGAGGATCAGGCGCGGCTGGCGATCGGCAACATGCTGGCGATCCTGGCAGAGGCAGGATGCGGGCCGGAGCGGATCGCGCGCGTCACCGCCTATATCGTCGGCGTCGAGAACTGGCCGCGTTTCAACGCCATCTATGCGCAGCTGATGGGGGATGCCCGGCCGGCGCGCACGGTGGTGCCCGCACCCGAGCTTCATCATGGCTGTCTGGTCGAAGTGGACGCTATCGGCCTGCTGCCGGGCTGACTACGACCATGGGAGCGCTATCTTTCCGTCGCCGCCTGTCCTAGCGATAGGCGAGCGAAGGAGACAGGCGGATGAGAAACAAGGCCGGGGCGCTGATCGCCCTGCTGGCGCTGTCTGCACCCGCAACGGTGCAGGCGGAGGACCAGTATAAGCTGCTCGTCCTCGCCATCCCGAACAAATATCATTATGAATATATACCGATCGCGCGCGACAACCTGGAGCATCTGGGCAAGCTGCATGATTTCAGCTTCACCTGGGCCAACAACACGTCCGTCTTCGACGGCGATCTCAGCCAATATGCGGCGGTGATGTTCCTCAACACGCCGGGCGAGGAACTGAACCCGGCCCAGCGCGCCAGGTTCGAGGCCTATATGCGGGCGGGCGGCAATGCCATCGTCGTGCATCGCGCGCTCATCACACCGCCGGGCGAATGGGCCTGGTATGAGAAGATGGTCGGGCGCAGCTTCGTCATCCATCCGATGGTGCAGACGGCGGTGGTCACGCCGACCGACAAGGGCTTTCCCGCCACCTATGGCCTGCCCGATCGCTGGATCTGGACCGATGAATATTATGTCACCGCCAACCCCTATAAGGTGACGATCCATCCGGTGCTGAATGTCGAGGAAAGCAGCTACGACCCGACCAAAATCTGGCCGGGACAGGTGGCGAAGCCGATGGGGCGGGAGCATCCCGTCGCCTGGTATCATGCCTATGAGAAGGGGCGGGTGTTCGTCACCACGCTGGGCCATAATGGCGAGATGTATCGCGATCCGCGCTATCTCGACCATCTGATGGGCGGCATCTACTGGACGGCGACCGGGCGCGGCCAGCTGCCCTGACGGCGGCGCGGAACGCCCGCGCCGCCCGGTTTTCGATCAGGCGGCGACCAGTTCGCCCTCGCCATAATAGGCGCTTTCGTCGAGGATGCCCTCGCGCTTGGCGACGATCACGCCGACCAGCACCTGGCCCGCGACGTTGACGGCGGTGCGGCCCATGTCGAGGATCGGGTCGATCGCCAGCAGCAGGCCGGCGCCTTCCAGCGGCAGGCCCAGTGTCGAGAGGGTCAGCGTCAGCATCACGATCGCGCCGGTCAGGCCCGCGGTCGCGGCCGAGCCGATGACCGAGACGAAGACGATCAGTACATAGTCGATGAAGTGCAGCGGGATGCCGTAGAAGCCTGCGACGAAGATCGCCGCCAGCGCCGGATAGATGGAGGCGCAGCCGTCCATCTTGGTGGTCGAGGCGAGCGGGATCGCGAAGGCGGCATAGCCCTTGTCGACGCCCAGCCGTTCGGTCACGGTCTCGGTCACCGGCAGGGTGCCGACCGACGAGCGCGAGACGAAGGCAAGCTGGATCGCCGGCCAGGCCTTGGCGAAGAAGGGGCCGGGCTTCAGGCCATTGGCGATCAGCAGCAGCGGGTAGACCACCAGCAGGACGAGGCCGAGGCCCAGATAGATGGCGGCGGTGAAGGTGCCGAGCTGCGCCAGCGCGCTCCAGCCATAGGTGGCGATCGCGGTGCCGATCAGCGCGGCCGAGCCGATCGGCGTCAGGCGGATGACCCAGCCCAGGATTGCACGGACGACGGCGAGCAGCGAGCGGACGAAGGAGAGGAAGGGCTCCGCCTTGTCGCCGACCTTCAGCGTGGCGAGGCCGACCGCGATCGAGATGACCAGCAGTTGCAGGATGTTGAACGAGATGCTGGTGCTGGCGCTGCCGTCGGTGATCTTGGTGCTACCCGACAGGGCCAGGCTGTTGCCGGGGACCAGGCCCTTGAGGAAATCGAGCCAGCCGCCCACGCTATCCGCCTTGCCCATGGCAAGCGCGGTGCCGTGCAGGCCCGCGCCCGGCTGCACGATCAGGCCGATGGCGAGACCGATACTGACCGCGATCAGTGCGGTGATCGCGAACCAGAGCAGGGTCTGGCCGGCGAGACGGGCGGCATTGTCGAGCGCGCGCAGATTGGCAATCGACGCGACGATCGCGGCGAAGACCAGAGGCGGCACGATCGCCTTCAAGAGCGAGACGAAGATCGATCCGACCGTCTTGAGCGTGGTTGCCAGCCAGTTGAGGTCGCCATCGGGGCCTGCGCCGATCTGGCGCGCGACGAGACCGAGGGCAAGGCCCACGACCATGCCGAGCAGAACCTGGAAGCCGAAGCTGCGATAATTGAGGGCCATGATGGCATTTTTCCTTTGGACGACCGGCGCGCTATATCGGATGGCATCTATCCGATTGCGCGCAAGCAATTCTTTCAAGGGGTTCAGTGCGGATAAGGTGGCCCTCTTTCCGCGCGCCGTCCGATCAAACGCATGGAACGGCGCGATCCGCTATGCCACAATCGCCGCTCGGGTCCATCAGGGAGTATAAATATATGCAATTGCGGGGGATATTGCTGGCAGGGGCGATGCTGGGAGTAGGGGGGCTTGCAATGCCAGTCGGGGCGCAGGCGGCAGCGGATGCCGGTGTGGCCAAGGAAATTCTGAAGAAGTCGGTCGCGTTCAAGACGGTCGAGGGCTCGGGGCAGGTGCCCGCGCTGGCCGCCTATTATGCCTCGGTGCTGAAGCAGGCGGGCTTTGCCGATGGCGATATCGTCATCACGCCGATGGGCGAGACCGCGACTTTGGCGGCGACGATCAAGGGGCGCGACCCCAGCCTGAAGCCGATGCTGATGATCGGCCATATGGACGTGGTGGCAGCCAACCGGGCCGATTGGACGCGCGATCCCTTCGTCCCGGTCGAGGAGGATGGCTATATTTTCGGGCGCGGCTCGGAAGACAATAAATATGACGTGGCAATGATGGTCGCGACGCTGGCGCAGCTCAAGAAAGAGGGATGGACCCCGCGCCGCACCGTCATCCTGCTGTTGTCGGGCGACGAGGAGACCAATATGGTCACCACCAAGGCGCTGGCGGCGAAATATAAGGACGCCGAACTGCTGCTGAACGGCGATGGCGGCGGCGGCCTGCTCGACGAGAGTGGCAAGCCGGTCCTCTACCAGTTGCAGGCGGGCGAGAAGACTTATGCCGATTTCGAAATCGGCTTCACCGATCCGGGCGGCCATTCGAGCGCACCGACGCCGGGCAACCCGATCTATCGGCTGGCCAAGGCGATCGACCGGATCGCGGCCTATCAGTTCCCGCCGATGATCAACGAACTGACCAAGGCGTCGCTCAGCTTGTCGGCGCAGCGGATCGGCGGCGACGTGGGAGAGGCGATGCGTCTTTATGCCGCGACCCAGGATCCGGCCTCTGCGGAACTATTGTCGAGCCGGCCCGAATTTGTGGGGCAGGTGCGCACCACCTGCGTCGCGACCATGCTGTCGGGCGGCCATGCGCTCAACGCCCTGCCGCAAAGTGCCAAGGTCAGTGTCAATTGTCGCATCTTCCCCGGCGTGAAGATCGACGATGTGAAGGCGCAACTGGTCAAGGTGGTGGATGATCAAAGCGCGACCTTCACCACGCTGAACGACCCGACCGGCAGCGATGCTTCGCCGCTGCGCGACGATGTGGTGAAGGCGGTGGCCGCCGCGATCAAGGCGCGCTCGCCCGCGATCACGGTGATGCCGGGCATGTCGGCCGGCGCGACCGACAGCCTCTATTTCCGCGCGCTGGGCGTGCCCAGCTATGGAGTTTCCAGCCTGTTCATGAAGGCCGAGGACGGCTTTGCCCATGGCCTCAATGAACGGGTGCCGGTGGCGGGTATCGCCGCGTCACTGGCCCAGTGGGACAGCGTGGTCCGGGCGCTGGCGAAGTAACGGTTATCCCCACTCCGTTCGGGCTGAGCGAAGTCGAAGCCCGACACTGAGCGAAGCGAAGTGGCCTCCCGATGGTCGGCCGTGCCCTTCGACTTCGCTCAGGGCGAACGGATGGATATCAGCCCCGCACGGCCACCGCATTGGCGGCCGAGAGGACGGCCTTGACCGAAGCGGTCGCGACGTCGCTGTCGGTGCCGATGCCGAAGACGGTGCGGCCGTCGGCGGTGCGGCATTCGACATAGGCGGCGGCGTTCACGTCGGTGCCGGCGCCGATAGCGTGCTCATTATAGTCGGCGACATCCAGCACCACGCCCAGTTCGTCGCGCAGCGCAGCCAGCACCGACGAGATGAGGCCGTTGCCGCGGCCCGAGATCGAGCGCTCGCCGCCTTCATGGACGATCTTGCCGGTGAAGATGCGGTCGCCCGCGCTGCCGCTCTCATGATAGTCGATCAGGCTGTAGGCCTGGTCGCCGGTCTGGTGATAATAGTCATCGAACGCGGCCGAGATGTCGGCGGCATTGAGTTCGCGGCTCGACTGGTCGGCCAGCGCCTGCACCACCTTCGAGAAGTCGGCCTGCATCCGCTTGGGCAGCTTATAGCCCTTGTCCTGCTGCAGCACCCAGGCGACGCCGCCCTTGCCCGACTGCGAATTGACGCGGATCACCGCTTCATAGTCGCGGCCCAGATCCTTGGGATCGATCGGCAGGTAGGGGACGTTCCAGAACAGGTCGTTGCGCGCTTCCTGCGCAGCAAAGCCTTTCTTGATCGCGTCCTGATGCGACCCCGAGAAGGCGGTGAACACCAGCTCACCGGCATAGGGATGGCGCGGGTGGACGGGCAGCTGGTTGCAATATTCAACGGTCTGGATGACCTCGTCGATGTCGCTGAAGTCCAGTTCCGGGTCGATGCCTTGCGTGTACATGTTGAGCGCGACGGTCACCAGGTCGCAATTGCCGGTGCGTTCGCCATTGCCGAACAGGCAGCCTTCGACGCGGTCGGCGCCGGCCATGATGCCCAGTTCCGCCGCGGCGACGCCGGTGCCCCGGTCATTATGGGTGTGCAGCGAGATCACCACGCTGTCGCGGCGCGAGATGTTGCGGCAGATCCATTCGATCTGGTCGGCATAGATGTTCGGCGTCGCGCACTCGACCGTGGCGGGCAGGTTCAGGATCAGCGGCCGTTCCGGCGTCGGCTGCAGGATGTCCATCACCGCCTCGCAGCATTCCAGGCTGAAATCCAGCTCGGCGGTCGAGAAGGTTTCGGGGCTATATTCGAAATGCCAGTCGGTGTCGGGCATCCGCGCCGCATTGTCGCGCAGCAGCTTGGCGGCGTTGATCGCGATCTGCTTGATTTCCGGGCGTTCCATCTGGAACACGATGTTGCGCCAGGCCGGCGAGATCGCGTTGTAGACATGGACGATGGCTTGCTTCGCGCCACGCAGGCTTTCGAAGGTGGTGGCGATCAGGTCTTCGCGTGCCTGGGTCAGCACCTGGGGCATGACATCGTCGGGGATCGCGCCTTCCTTGACCAGGCCCGAAATGAAGTCGAACTCGGTCGCGCCGGCGGCGGGGAAGCCGACCTCGATCTCCTTGACGCCGACCTTGACCAGCAGGTCGAAGAAGCGGCGCTTCTTTTCCGCATTCATCGGGTCGATCAGCGACTGGTTGCCGTCGCGCATGTCGGTCGACAGCCAGCGGGGCGCCTTGGTGATGACCTTGGACGGCCATTGGCGATTGGGCAGGTCCACCTGGGGGAAGGGGCGGTATTTCTGCGAAGGATCGGTCAGCATCATGGGATCAAACTACTTCCTGGCTCGGGACGCTATGGCGCGCTCCGGGGTACGACTTGACTGTGATGAATGCCCTTAGGCGGATCGACGCTGCCCTTAGCCGGAAGGCAGCACAAAAGCCACGCCTAAGGGCGTGTAAGTCGTAGCAGGGTAAGAAGCGCGACGCTCTGCATGATGGATGCGCCCATAACGCGAAACGGGGCAGACTTGCAAGCCGGCCCCGCATTTTTGACAGAAAATGTCGTGCGCGCGCTTATTTCTGGAACGCGACGATGATCTTCAGTTCGACATTGTCGCCGACGACGGGGACGAAGCCGCCCATGCCGAAATCGCTGCGCTTGATCGTGCCGGTCGCGACGAAGCCGACATTTTCCTTCTTGTTCATCGGGTTCGCACCGGCGCCATAGAATTCGGCGTCCAGCGTCACCGGCTTGGTGATGCCCTTGATGGTCAGGTTGCCGGTGATGTCCGCGCCGGTCGCGCCATCGGTCTTCACGCCGGTCGACACGAAGGTCGCGGTCGGGAACTTGGCGGCGTCGAAAAATTCGGGCTTGGCGAGATGCTCGTTCAGCGCCGGAATGCCGGTGGTGAGGTTGGCGATCGGCAGGGTGATCGACACCTTCGATGCCGAGAGATTGGCCTTGTCCAGCGTCAGCGTGCCGGTCGGCTGGGTGATGACGCCCATATTGTTGGTGAAGCCCATATGGTCATAGGCGAAGACGATCTGGGTGTGGCTGGGTTCGACGCTGTAGGTGCCGCCGGTGACCTTGGCGACATCCTTGCTGCCGGGGACGGCCATCGGGGCCTGGGCGATGACAACAGTGCCGCCGGCGACCGCGATCAGGGCAGCGGCAGAGATCAGATATTTGCGCATGGGAAACGCTCTCCAAAAGCATTCAAGGGACGCAGCACAGAATATGCCACGTCCCTCGATTGTTCCAGAGGCGTAACCGGAAACGGATCGTTCCGGTTTGCCGCTATTTCTCCCCTCCCTTTTCAGGGAGGGGCAGGGGGTGGGTGCGCCGCACTTGCGGCGCCAATTCGCCAGGGCACAGGCTCGCTTCGCTCGCACCCACCCCAACCCCTCCCTGGAAGGGAGGGGCTGCTATCCGCTTAGTTCTTGTCCTTGTTGACCAGCTTGTTGGCGCCGATCCAGGGCATCATGGCGCGCAGCTGCGAACCGGTCTTCTCGATCTGGTGGGCGGCAGCCTGCTTGCGGCTGGCCTTGAGTTCGGGCTGACCGGCGCGGTTGTCGAGGATGAAGTCCTTGACGAAACGGCCCGACTGGATGTCGGCCAGGACGCGCTTCATTTCCTTCTTGGTTTCTTCGGTGATGATGCGCGGACCGGTCTTGATGTCGCCATATTCGGCGGTGTTCGAGATCGAGTAGCGCATGTCGGCGATGCCGCCTTCATACATCAGGTCGACGATCAGCTTCAGCTCGTGCAGGCACTCGAAATAGGCCATTTCCGGGGCATAGCCGGCTTCGACCAGGGTTTCGAAACCGGCCTGGACCAGCGCGGTGGCGCCGCCGCACAGAACGGCCTGCTCGCCGAACAGATCGGTTTCGCATTCCTCGCGGAAGTTGGTTTCGATGATGCCGCTGCGGCCGCCGCCGACGCCCGAAGCGTAGGACAGGGCGATGTCATGAGCGTTGCCGGTCGCGTCCTGATGGACGGCGATCAGGCAGGGGACGCCGCCGCCGCGCTGATATTCGCCGCGCACGGTGTGGCCCGGGCCCTTGGGCGCGATCATGATGACGTCGATGTCGGCGGGGACTTCGATCAGGCCGAAATGGATGTTCAGGCCATGGGCGAAGGCGAGCGCGGCGCCGGGGCGCAGATTGCCCTTGATGTCGGCTTCATAGATGGCGGCCTGATGCTCGTCGGGCGCCAGGATCATCAGCACGTCGGCCCACTGGGCGGCTTCCTTGTTCGGCAGCACCTTGAAACCGGCGCCTTCGGCCTTCTTGGCGCTGGGCGAACCGGGGCGCAGCGCGATGGCGACTTCGGCAACGCCGGAGTCGCGCAGGTTCTGCGCATGGGCGTGGCCCTGCGAGCCATAGCCCAATATGGCGACCTTCTTGCCCTTGATCAGGCCGATGTCTGCGTCGCGATCGTAATAAACCTTCATTGTTCGTCTTCCCTTTTCATATCCTGACCCTCTCCCTGGAGGGAGAGGATACGAAGACTTGGGCCGACGGGCCCTAGTCGAAGTTGGTGAGGGGGAACCACCGGGCGTCGGCGCATTTCGCGCCCTCACCCTCCCATCGCTGCGCGATGGGCCCCTCCCTCTCCCGGTGGGAGAGGGGCAGATATCAGGCCGGCTCCTTGCCGCGGATCAGGCCGGCAACGCCGGTGCGACCGACCTCGACCAGGCCGATCTGGCGCATCAGGCCGACGAAATTGTCGATCTTCTCGGTCGTGCCGGTGATCTCGAAGATGAAGCTCTCGATCGTGGTGTCGACCACCTTGGCACGGAACACGTCGGCCAGGCGCAGCGCCTCGATCCGGTCCTCGCCGGTGCCGGCGACCTTGACCAGTGCCAGCTCGCGCTCGACGAACGGCCCGGCATCGGTCAGGTCGGTCACCTTGTGGACCGGCACCAGCCGGTCGAGCTGGGCGATGATCTGGTCGATCACCTTGGGCGGGCCGTTGGTGACGATGGTGATGCGGCTGATCGCATGGTCGTCGGTAATGTCGGCCACGGTCAGGCTGTCGATATTATAGCCGCGCGCGGTGAACAGGCCGGCGATACGGGCCAGGATGCCCGCCTCGTTCGACACCGTCAGCGACAGGACGTGCCGCTCGCTCTGTTCTTCGTGGATATGCATCAGATGCTGTTCCCGTCTTCCATTTTTTCGCGCTCGGGGCGCGGCGAGATCATGCCGATAAAGGCATAGTGCCAATCATCGTCCTGCGGGTGGGCGAGGCGGACGGGAAAGGCCGTCACCGCGTCGAACATCCGCAGAAGATGTTCGCCCACATAGCGTGGGCCGGCCAGCAGCCGATCGACCTGCAGGCCATGATATTCGAACCCGCTATCCAGATGCACTTCCCATTCCTCATTGTCGGGTTCAGCATGGTCGCTGGTCCAGCCGGTGAGTTCGGTCGTGCCTGTGATCCGTTCGAAATCCCAGGGTTCGGTCACGAAAATGCGGACCTTGGCGGGGGTGGTCACACCAGTGCCTTTGCCTCGTCCGACATGACGCCTTCGATCTGGTTGGGATCGAGCAGCATTTCGGTATGGGCCGCACCCGACGGGATCATCGGGAAGCAGTTGGACAGCTTCGCCACGCGGCAATCGACGATCACGGGACCGTCGGTTTCCAGCATCTGGCGGATGCCGGCCTCCAGTTCCTGCGGCCCTTCGATGCGGATGCCGGTCCAGCCATAGGCTTCGCCCAGCTTCACGAAGTCGGGCAGGCTGTCCGAATAGCTGTTGGAATAGCGACTTTCATAGGTCAGTTCCTGCCACTGGCGGACCATGCCCATATATTCATTGTTCAGGATGAAGATCTTGACCGGCAGCCGATACTGGCTGGCCGTCCCCATTTCCTGGATGTTCATCTGGATCGAGGCGTCGCCGGCGATGCAGATGCTGATGCTGTCGGGATTGCCCATCTGCGCGCCGATGGCGGCCGGGAAGCCATAGCCCATCGTGCCCAGACCGCCCGAGGTCAGCCATTTATTGGGGTCTTCAAAACCGAAATGCTGGGCCGCCCACATCTGATGCTGGCCGACTTCGGTGGTGATGATGATGTCCTTGCCGGTCGCGAGGGTCGCCTTGTAGAGGTCCGCGATCGCCTTTTGCGGCATGATCTCGCTGCCGCTTTCGGGGTAGGACAGGCTCTTCTTGGCACGCCATTCGGCAATCCGCGCCCACCAGGCCGACAGGTCCGCCTTTTCATGGCCGCGCTGCTTCCACAGGGCGATCATGTCCTCCAGCGCGCTGCCGACATCGGCGACGACCGCGACATCGACGTCGACGATCTTGTTGATCGAGCTGCGGTCGATATCGATATGCACCTTGCGGCTGTTGGGGGCGAAGGCGTCCAGCCGGCCGGTGACGCGGTCGTCGAAACGGGCGCCGATGCACAGGATCAGGTCCGCCTGGTTCATCGCCCAATTGGCTTCATAGGTGCCGTGCATGCCCAGCATGCCGACCCACTGGTCGGACGACGCGGGGAAGGCACCCAGACCCATCAGGGTCGAGGTGACGGGCGCGCCGGTCATCGCCGCCAGTTCGCGCAGCAGGGCGCTGGCCTGCGGACCCGAATTGATGACGCCGCCGCCGGTGTAGAAGATCGGCCGTTCCGCCGCGGCCAGCATCTCGACCGCCGCGTCGATCGCGGCGGCATCCGCCTTGGTCTGGGGATGATAGCTGGCATGGACCTTCAGCTCCGGCCGGGCATAGGGCGCGGTCGCGATCTGGACATTCTTGGGAATGTCGACGACGACCGGGCCGGGGCGGCCGGTGGTGGCGATATGGAATGCCTCATGAACGACGCCGGCCAGCTTGGCCGGATCCTTCACCAGATAATTATGCTTGGTGCAGTGGCGCGTGATGCCGACCGTGTCCGCCTCCTGGAAGGCGTCGGTGCCGATCAGCTGCGTGGGCACCTGACCGGTGATGACGATCATCGGGATCGAATCCAGCAGCGCATCGGTGATGCCGGTGACGGCATTTGTCGCGCCGGGGCCGGAGGTGACCAGGACGACGCCCGGCTTGCCGGTCGAGCGGGCATAGCCCTCCGCCATGTGGGTCGCGCCCTGCTCGTGGCGCACTAGGACATGCTTGATCGTGGGGTGATTATAGAGCGCGTCATAGATGGGCAGCACGGCGCCGCCCGGATAGCCGAACACAACTTCGACGCCCAGATCAACCAGGCACTCGACCAAAATGTCCGCGCCGCTCTTTTCGGCCACGATGAAACTCCTCTTTTTTAAGATGCTGGCTCGCGGGTCTGCGCCGTCGCGCCCGCATTGGCAAGGCGCCAGCGTCTAGAGGACATAAAATGCGTGGTCAACCCCTATTGTTGTAATTTAATTGCTAATTCATTGGCAATTTTAGCATCAATCGATCTCTTTTCGCGGTGCCAGTCCTGCGGCGGCTGGTTGGAGAACCAGGTATATTGGCGTTTGGCATATTGGCGCGTGGCGAGCTGGCCACGGGCCATCATCGTGTCATGATCGATGTCACCTTTGAGCCAGGCGGCTATTTCCGGCACGCCGATCGCCCGCATCACCGGCAGGTCGGGATTGAGGTTGCGGGGCAGCAGCGCCTCCACTTCGGCAACGGCACCCTGATCGACCATCAGCTCGAACCGCCGGTCGCACCGTTCGATCAACCAGTCGCGCGGCGGCAGCAGGATCATCGGGGACAGGCTGATGCGGTTGGCTATGCCGCCCTGCTTGTGCTGCTGCCATATCTTCAGCGGCTTGCCGGTCGATCGCACCACCTCCAGCGCACGGGCGACGCGGGTGGTGTCGGCCGGGGCGAGGCGGGCAGCGGCCTCCGGGTCTTCGATACGCAGCGCTTCATGCGCCTGCGCCACCGGCATGGCGCGCACGGCGGCGCGGATATCGGCGTCGATGTCCGGCACTGGCGCGATGCCGTCGAGCAAGGTCCGTATATAAAGGCCCGTGCCGCCAACCAGTACGGGCAGCTTGCCGGCTTCATGGGCCGCATCGATCTCCGCCCTGGCCTCGGCGGCCCAGCGCGCGGCGGAGCAGGCTTCGGCCCCGTCGATGTGGCCGAACAGGCGATGGGGCACGCCGCCCATTTCCTCCTGGGAAGGGCGGGCGGACAGGATCGCAAGGTCGGCATAGACCTGGCTGGCATCGGCATTGATGACGACGCCGTCGGCGATCTGGGCCAGGCGGACGGCGAGCGCGCTCTTGCCGCTGGCGGTCGGCCCGGCAATAAGCGCGACCGGTGGGCGGGATTCGCCCGGCATATGTGCGGGAGTGTTCATGTTCGTCGCGACCTTAGTGGCAGTTGAGACCCTGAAACAGGCGGATATTGCCGAAGCGGCCGGATGGCTGGCCTCTGCCGGCTGCGCTCCGGTCGATAGCGTCTGGCTGGACGAGGGCAAGGCGGCCGATATTTTCTTCGGCAGCGATCCCGTCACCGCCCGCGCAGCGCTGACCGACATTGGCGACCGGGTCGACGTGATCGTGCAGATGGCGGCGGGCCGCGAGAAGAAGCTGCTGATCGCCGACATGGATTCGACCATGATCACGGTCGAGTGCGTCGACGAACTGGCCGATTATGCCGGGATCAAGCCGCAGATTGCCGAGATCACCGAACGGGCGATGCGCGGCGAACTGGATTTCGAAGGCGCGCTGCATGGCCGCGTCGCTCTGTTGAAAGGGCTGCCCGACAGCGCGATCGATCAGTGCCGCGAGGAGCGGGTGGTGATCATGGGCGGTGCCCGCGAACTGGTGCGCACGATGAAGGCGCGGGGCGCACGCACCTTGCTGGTGTCGGGTGGCTTCACCCGTTTCACCGGGCCGGTCGCGGCGGAAATCGGCTTCGATGTGCATGTCGCCAATGTGCTGGAAATTGCCGATGGCGCGCTGCTTGGCACCGTCACCGTGCCGATCGTCGATGCCGCGCGCAAGCGCACCGAGCTGGAGGCTGCGATCGACGGCGGCATCGACCGCGCGCTGACGCTGGCGGTGGGTGACGGCGCCAATGACATTCCGATGATCGAGGGGGCTGGGCTGGGTGTCGCCTATCATGCCAAGCCCAAGACCCGCGCGGCGGCAGCGGCCGAGATCGTCCATGGCGACCTGTCGGTGCTGCTCTATGCGCAGGGTATCGCTTCGGCCGACTGGGTCCGCGACTGATCCCATATGCTTAACGGCTGGGCGCGCTTGAGGCACGTCCTGCCGTCATTGCACAAGGGTAATGGATTCCATTTTGCCCCTGAACCGTTGTCGTCGCACTGCATCCCGGCAGTGGGTCCAATTGGCGTTGCGACAGGATCGTGGCGCACAGGGAGATGGTATGAAAATCCAGACAATGGCGCTGGTCGCCGGTAGCTTGCTGGCGCTGAGCGCCTGCTCGAAAAATGATGCGCCGGTGACCAGCGCGCCGCCGCTCGGGCCGGGCGCGATTGCCGGCACGGTGGCCGCAGACCGCAACGGCGATGGCTATGTCGACGGCTATTACACGTCGGATGGCATCTATCACCCGGTCCAGGGACCGCCCTGTCCGCCGCCCCCGCCGCCGCCGGCACCGCCCCGTTCTGGAGAACGCGGCTGAGCAATCTTCCTTTCCGGGCGCGGCATTTCCGCCGCGCCCCCCGACATCCTGTTTCCCTGATCCTCGCCATGTTGATCGCCGGTTCCGTGCCGGGGATGGCGGCTGCGCAGCCGGCCGCCAGCGACACCGCGGCGCGGTCGAGCGTGGCCGCTGAAATCCGGTCGGCAGCCAGCGGCAAACTGCGCGATTTCTATGGCACGCGCGGCTATTGGCCGCTGTGGAGCGACAAGGGCAAGGTCCGCGCCGAACCGGCGCAAGCGCTGCTGGCGCTGCTCGACAGTGCCGATCAGGACGGGCTGCGATCGCGCGACTATGATGCCAGGGGATTGTTGCGGGCGATCAAGGAGGCCGATGCCTCTGGCGACCCCAAGGCGCTGGCACGGGTCGATGTCGCCCTGTCGAAGGCGCTGGCCACCTATGTCGCCGATGTGCGCCGCCCGTCCAAGGCGGTGAAGATGCGCTATCTCGACCCCGAGGTGGAACCGCAGGCGCCCGATGCCGCCGAAGTGCTGCGCGCGGCGGCGGTGGCGCCGTCGCTGGCGACCTATGTCGAGAAGGCGGGCTGGATGAGCCCGCTCTACATGAAGCTGCGCGCGGCGAGCGGTGCATACGAAACCCGTTGGGGCGGCCTGCCGGCGGTGAACGTGCCGACCGACGTCAAGCTGCGGCCGGGCGGATCGAGTGGCGAGATCGCGATCCTGCGCCATCGGCTGGGGCTGCCCGACGGGGTCGATTATGACAAGGCGCTGGCGGCCAAGGTCAAGCTGTTCCAGGCCGATCACGGGCTGGATGCCGACGGCATTGCCGGCGCGCAGACGATCGAGGCGCTCAATCGTGGTCCGGGCTATTTTGCCCGGATATTGACGCTCAATCTGGAGCGTGCGCGGCTGCTGCCCGGCCCATGGGTGCGGCATGTCGAGGTCGATGCCGCATCGGCGCGGCTCTATTATTATAGCGGCGGCGAACTGGACGGATCGATGAAGGTCGTGGCTGGCGCCAAGGAAAGCCAGACGCCGATGATGGCAGGCATGATCCGCTATGCGACGCTCAATCCCTATTGGAATGTCCCGCCCGACCTGGTCGAGCGCAAGATCGCACCCAAGATACTGGATGGGGCGACGCTCAGGAAGATGCGCTATGAGGCGCTGAGCGACTGGGCCGCCGATGCGCAGACGCTGAACCAGAGCGAGATCGACTGGCGGGCGGTGGCATCGGGGCAGCGCGAATTGCGCGTGCGCCAGTTGCCTGGCGGCAATAATGCCATGGGGAAGATCAAGTTCATGTTCCCCAATGATCTGGGCATCTATCTGCACGACACGCCCGACCGGGCCCTGTTCGCCAAGCCCGTGCGCCATTTCAGCAATGGCTGCGTCCGGCTGGAGGATGCGCAGCGTCTGGGCCGCTGGTTCTTCGGCAAGACGCCGACGGCGGAGAGCGATGCGCCCGAACAATATGTGCCGCTGCCCCGGCCGGTGCCGGTTTACCTCACCTATCTGACGGTGGTGCCGACGGCGGACGGGGTGCAGTTCCTGCCCGACGATTACGGACGGGACGGGGAGTAGTCTCCCCGTCCAACCGGCTCAATGGATGCCGGCAACCATCCGCGTTTCTGGTTTAGTGGATGCTTGCCAGCATCCACAGGGCCATGGCGACCATCATGACATTCTCGGTCAGCGAGACGAAGCCGAGCGGCACATTGCTGCTGCCGCCGACGCAGGCGCATTTGAGCTCGCGCTTCTCGATATAGACTGCCTTGAACACCGACACGGCGCCGATGCCGCCGATGAACAGGGCGACCGGGATCGACAGCCAGGGGGCAAGGCCGGTCAGCATCAGCGCGCCCGCACCCAATTCCAGGAAGGGATAGATGCGGCCATAGGGAATGACGCGGCGGGCGAGCAAGTCGTAGTTGAGGAACATGGTCGCGAACCGCTCCACGTCCTGCAGCTTCAGCATGGCAAGCAGCATCATGGCGATGGCGATGAACCGTTCGAGCGTCAGCAGGCCGACCAGCGGCGCCAAGGTCAGCCAGTTGATCGCCAGCGCCAGCAGTGCGGCGACGGCGAAGACGGCCAGCACCGGCACATAGCTGGTCGCGCCGGGCTCCGGCACCTTGAGGCCCAGGAAGCGGCGCAGATCGTCATGGCCGCCGATCCGCCGGTCGTCGATGAAGATTTGCGGTGTCGTTTTCACGTCATGCTGCGCCTTGAAGGCGTCGGTCTCGGCCCGGCTGGTAAGGGCATGATCCTCGACCCGATAGCCATGGCGGCGCAGCAGCCAGCGCGCCTTGAGGCCATAGGGACAGACATGGCCGGGCATCACCATACGGTAGAGTTGAGCGACCTTTTCCGGTCCTTGGGGCATTGCATCGTCCTTGTGTCAGGCTTGTATCGAGTGCGATGCCCCTCATATAGGGTCTGTACCATGGTACGGAGTCAAGGCATGAGCATGACAATTTCCGCACTGGCCCGCGCGGGCGATGTCGGGGTTGAGACGGTGCGCTTCTACCAGCGGCGCGGCCTGCTGGATGCGCCAGATCGGCCGGAGGGCAGCGTGCGCCGCTATGGCGAGGGCGATGTGCGCCGGCTGCGCTTCATCCGGTCGGCGCAGGCGGCGGGCTTCACGCTGGAGCAGATCGGCGAGCTGCTGCAACTCGATGCCGGGCAGGATCGCAAGCGGGCGCGCGAGCTGGCGGCCGATCGGATCGCGGCGCTGGATGTGAAGATCGCGGAACTGGAGGCGGCGCGGGCGGCGCTGACGCGACTGGCCCGGCAATGCCATGCCTCCGATGAAGGGCCATGCCCGATCATCGCGGCGTTCGAGGACGGCGTTCAGACGTCCTGCGTCTGATCGTCCTGCTTCTGCGCCATCTGCCGGCGCGACATTTCCCGACGCACCGAGTAGCTGGTGGGATCACGGCGAAAATGGTCGCGCATCATGCGCCGCTGTTCGCTGATGATGTGCCAGATATCTTCCGGACTCTTGCCTTCGGTCATTGATCCGTCCGCCCTTTTCCGTTCGACTGCAGGGCAGGGAATATCGCTTTCGCACCGATCAATCCGTGAGCGCGATCACGTAAACGGCGCTTTAACGCTGTTACTTCAGATATATGCAACTTGGGCGGCGCGTGCGTGACAGGGTAAATGTTGGAAATCGCGCGCTTAACTTCGCATATTTCCCGCACATTCTGACATAATGTTACGTTCCGCTGCTCCTATCGGAAAGCGGCGTGGGATCAGGATGGGAAAGAGCCGCCGGGAATATAGCCGGGCGGGACGCTGTAGGACAGGCGTGCCTATTCCAGCCCGGCGACGAGGCCGTCGATCGCGCCCTGGAGGATGTAGCTGGCGGCGAGTTTGTCGACCAGTTCGTCGCGGCGGGCGCGGCTGGCGTCGGCTTCCAGTAGGGTGCGGGTGACGGCCTGGGTCGACCAGCGCTCGTCCCAAAGCAGCACCGGCAGGCCGATGTCCGCGACATTATGGGCGAAGGCGCGGCTGGCCTGGCTGCGCGGGCTGTTGGTGCCGTCGAGATTGAGCGGCAGGCCGATGACGATGCCCTTGACCTGCTGCTGCGCCATGAAGGCTTCGAGCGCCGGCTTGTCCTTGCTGAACTTGCCGCGAGTGACGGTGTAGGCGGGGCTGGCGATCGACCATTGCGCGTCGCACAGGGCCAGGCCGATCGTCTTCGTGCCCACGTCCATGCCGATCAGGCGGCCACCCTCGGGCAGGGCTGCGCGAAATTCCGCGCGGTCAGTCGTGACAAGTTTCATTACGTCTCAGTGCGTCTTGGTAAAGGCCGCCAGTCGCTGGCGGGCGTCGTCGCGCACATTGCCCCAGAACAGGCTATAATCATAGACGTGATAATTATTGCCGGGCAGCGTGTAGGGGCCCATGTCGACCGGCTCGCCGATCATCAGCACGCCGCTAGTGTCGCAGCGGGCAGGGACGATGCCGGCGACCAGATGAGCCGGCTTGTCGGCGGCGCGGGCGTCGAGCGTGCCGATATTGGCGCTGGCGGGCGCATTGCCGTTGAAGGTGCCGGTGATCGGATTGGTGCAGAGCATGTGCGTGCCCTTGCGCGGCTGGCCATTGAGGCCCTGCTTGCGCTCGAAGCTTTCGACCACGGCGGACGGATCGGCCGGTTCGGCATAGCTTTGCCAGCTGACGATGCAGTGCGATTGATCCCGCCTGGCACAGGCGGGGAAGCCCAATGCAGGCAGGTCCGCCTCGACCGAGATCGGCCAGCCCACGGCATAGATGGCGGCGATCCGGTCGGCGACCGGCTTGCCTGCCACTTGTTCGCGCACCAGTTGCAGCAGGTGGCGTGACCCCTGGCTGTGGCCGGCGAGGATCAGCGGACCGGTGGGATTGGCCTTGAGGAAGGCGGCGAAGGCCTGGGTCACGTCGCGATAGGCTGCTGCGAGTGCCTGGTCGCCCTCCGCTCCGGTGGTGAGGAATGCGCCATAATTGGCTTGGCGATAGCGGGGTGCCCAGACATTGCCGGCGGCGCTGAAGGCACTGGCCTGACTCAGCACGAAGCGGCGCGCGGTCGCGTTGCTTTCCGTATCGTCCAGCGGCGCATTCCAATGGGCATTGCCAAGCGGCGTCACATAGCTGGTCGGGTGGATGAAGAAGACGGCGGCCTTCTGCGCGGGCGGCGCAAGCTTGGCCGCGCCCTGCGGCGTCCAGAGCGCGGGATTGTCCTTGGTCTGGTCGGGGCGAGCGATCCACATTTTCGGATCGTCATAGGCGTTGGCGGGCAGGGGCTGGAGCGGCTGGAACGCCTCGCGCGGGACCATCACCGCCCGCATGATCTGCATCCCCCAGATGCGATAGGCGAGCAGCATCGCAAGCACCAGCACGATGAGGCCGGCGACGATATAGAGGAATTTGCGGGCCACTTGCTCTCGTCTCCATCCCTGTGCGGGGATCGCCCCGCCTTCGTGCGGCCTGTCTGGCCCATGCGCGGCAGTCATGCAAGATGGGGGCATGCAAGATGGGCGCATGCAAGATGGCAGATGGTGCAGCAGGACACTTGAAGCGGACTGGTGCGGGTGCTAGCGGCTTGGCCCATGTCGATAGACCTTCAGACCGTGAAAAAGATCGCCAGCCTTTCGCGCATTTCGGTGACGGATGCGGAAGCGGAAGCCATGGTGCCCGAACTCAACAATATCCTTGGCTGGGTGGAACAGCTGGGAGAGGTAGACGTGACCGGCGTGCAGCCGATGACGGCCGTCATCCCCAACCATCAACGCCTGCGCGACGATGTCGTCACGGACGGCAATGTGCGTGACAAGGTGCTGGCCAATGCGCCGCAGGCCGAACATGGCTTCTTCGCGGTGCCGAAAGTTATCGAATGATGCGGGTGCCTCCCCATCCGTTCGCCCTGAGCCTGTCGAAGGGCTCGGCCGACCGCAGGGAGGCAGCTTCGCTTCGCTCAGTAGAGGGCTTCGACTTCGCTCAGCCCGAACGGGGAAAAGAATTTGACTGATCTTACTGATCTTACAGTGGCGGAAATCCGCGACGGCTTCCGCGCGGGCGATTTTTCGGCACGCGAAGTGGCCGAGGGCTTCAACGCCAATGTTGCCGCTGCCAAGGCGCTGAACGCCTTCATCGTCGAGACGCCGGAAAAGGCGCTGGCAGCGGCCGACGCCGCCGATAAGGCCAAGGCTGCCGGCGAGGCGCTGGGCGCGCTGGCCGGCGTGCCGATCGGCATGAAGGATCTGTTCTGCACCGAAGGCACGCAGACGACCGCCGCGAGCCACATGCTGGAAGGCTTCGTGCCGACCTATGAATCGACCGTGTCGGGCAAGCTGTGGGCGGCCGGCGCGGGCATGCTGGGCAAGCTCAACCTCGACCAGTTCGCCATGGGTTCGTCCAACGAAACGAGCTATTATGGCAATGTGATCTCGCCCTGGCGGCGAGGCGGCGGCGACAATGCCGCACTGGCGCCCGGCGGTTCGTCGGGCGGTTCCTCCTCGGCCATTTCCGCACGGCTCTGTCCGGCGGCGACCGGCACCGACACTGGTGGCTCGATCCGCCAGCCTGCCGCCTTCACCGGCATTTCGGGCATCAAGCCGACCTATGGCCGCTGCTCGCGCTTCGGCATCGTCGCGTTCGCTTCGTCGCTCGATCAGGCCGGGCCGATGGCGCGCACGGTGCGCGACAATGCGATCCTGCTGGAAGTCATGTCGGGCTTCGACCCCAAGGATTCGACTTCGTTTGATCTGGCCGTGCCGCAGTGGGAAGCCAATTTGTCGAGCGATCTCAAGGGCAAGAAGGTCGGTATTCCCAAGGAATATCGCCCCGATGGCCTGAACGCCGAAATCTCCGCCATGTGGGATCGCGGCATCGAATGGCTCAAGGACGCTGGCGCCGAAGTGGTGGAAGTGTCGCTGCCGCATACCCAATATGCGCTGCCGACCTATTATATCATCGCGCCTGCCGAAGCCTCGTCGAACCTCGCCCGCTATGACGGCGTGCGTTATGGCCAGCGCGACCTGCCCGATGGGGCCGGTTTGCAGGACATGTATGCCGCAACCCGCGCCGCCGGCTTCGGCCCGGAAGTGAAGCGCCGCATCATGATCGGCACCTATGTGCTGTCGGCCGGCTTCTATGACGCCTATTATACCCAGGCGCAGAAGGTGCGGGCGCTGATCGCGCGCGATTTCGAACTGGCGTTCGAAAAGTGCGATCTGCTGCTGACGCCGACCGCGCCGAGCGCCTCCTTCGCGCTGGGCGAGAAGCAGGCCGATCCGCTGGCCATGTATCTGAACGACGTCTTCACCGTGCCGGCCTCGCTGGCCGGGTTGCCGGCGATGGCGATCCCGGGCGGGCTGGATTCGGCCGGTTTGCCGATCGGCCTGCAGGTGATCGGCAAGGCGCTGGACGAACAGACCGTGCTGAACGCCAGCCTCGCAATTGAAGAACGCGCTGGCTTCAGCGCACGCCCTGACAAGTGGTGGTAATATGACTGAATCAACCTATCGTATTCAGGGCGCAACCGGCGAGTGGGAGGTCGTGATCGGCCTGGAAGTCCATGCGCAGGTGACGTCGAACGCGAAGCTCTTTTCCGGCGCCGCGACGGCGTTCGGCGCGGAGCCCAATACGCAGGTCAGCCTGATCGATGCGGCCATGCCCGGCATGCTGCCCGTGCCCAACCGCGAGTGCATCCGCCAGGCGGTGCGCACCGGCATGGCGATCGACGCGCAGATCAACAAATGGTCGCGCTTCGACCGCAAGAATTATTTCTATGCGGATCTGCCGCAGGGCTATCAGATCAGCCAGCTCTATCACCCGATCGTGGGTGAGGGGCAGATCGAGATCGTCCTCGACGAGAAGAACCCCGAAGCCAGCACCAAGGTGATCGGCGTCGAGCGCATCCATGTCGAGCAGGACGCCGGCAAGCTGATGCACGACCAGCATCCCACCAGCTCCTATGTCGACCTCAACCGGTCGGGCGTGGCGCTGATGGAAATCGTGTCGAAGCCGGACATGCGTTCGCCTGCTGAAGCAGGAGCTTATCTCTCGAAGCTGCGAACCATTCTTCGCTATGTCGGGTCGTGCGACGGCAATATGGACCAGGGGTCGATGCGCGCCGACGTCAACGTCTCCGTGCGTCGTCCGGGCGAAGAGTTCGGCACCCGCACCGAGACGAAGAATGTGAACTCGGTCCGCTTCGTCATGGCCGTGGTCGAGCATGAGGCGAACCGCCAGGTCGACGTGCTGGAGGCCGGCGGCAAGATCGTGCAGGAAACGCGCCTCTATGATCCGGATCGCAACGAGACCCGTTCGATGCGGTCGAAGGAAGATGCGCACGACTATCGCTACTTCCCCGATCCCGACCTGCTGCCGCTGGAACTGGACGACGCCTTCCTGGAGGAATGCCGCCAGTCGCTGCCGGAACTGCCAGACGCGAAGCTGCGCCGCTATGCGCAGGATCTGGGGCTCTCGGCCTATAATGCCGCGACCCTGACCGCCGACGCCGACACGGCCCGCTGGTTCGAGGCGCTGCTGGCCGAAGGCGCGCGCATCCAGAAGAAGAGCGAGGGCGAGGTCGCCAAGGCTTCGGCCAACTGGCTGCTGTCGGAGCTCTATGGCGCGCTCAACCGCATTGGCAAGAGCCTTGAAGAAAGCCCGGTAAGCCCCGAGGAAGGCGCCGAATTGCTGGCACTGGTAGCCGATGGCACGATCAGCGGCACGATCGCCAAGCAGGTGTTTGAGATCATGCTGGAAACCGGCGACAAGCCCGGCAAGATCGTCGAGGAAAAGGGCCTGAAGCAGACCAGCGACACTGGCGCGATCGAGGCGGCGGTGGCCGATGTCCTCGCCAAGAATGGCGACAAGGTCGAGCAGTATCGCGGCGGCAAGGAAGCCTTGTTCGGCTTCTTCGTCGGCCAGACGATGAAGGCGATGCAGGGCAAGGCCAATCCCCAGGTCGTTAACGAACTGGTCAAGAAGGCGCTCGCCGGCTGACGGCAGAACGTCAATTGATAGGCAAGGAAGGGGTGATGGCGATGCCATTGCCCCTTTTTCTTGGTCGTAGCCACATGCTTGGACGTTGCTGCACCAAGTCACTGCGAGGGCGGAACGGAACTAGCCCATGAAAAAGGGGCGCCGCTCGGGTGAAACCCATGCGACGCCCCTCTTTTTTTGCCTTGGCGTCCCTTGGGGAGGAACATCATGCCGTGGCGCAACTGGCGGACCGGGAGGGTCTGTGGGGTGTGGCCCGCCAATTCCTTATTCAGACGTCACAGGACGAAGTTAACCGTCGCCCGGAATGAGATTGCGACGTGATTTTGTTGTTCTTCCGCACCGAATTCGCCGCCGACGCGGAAGGTGTCGGTGCCGCCATAGAGGCGGGCCCGGCCGGTCCAGCCGCTGGTGCGCTTGTCGGCGACCAGGACGAAGTCATCGCCATCCTTGAAATGGGCGACCGTGTCGCCGAGCGACCCGCCGATCAACTGGCGGCGACCGCCTTCCAGTTCGAACCGTGCCCAGCCATCCTCGCGATTGAGGCTGCCGAAATCATAGCCGGCAGCGATCGTGCCGTTGGCAGTCATTTCATCGCTGGTGCGGCCATCGACGGTCAGGTTGAACGCGTCGCCACCGCCGCTTTCGCTATAGCCGCCTTCCTTCAGGCGATAATAGTCGATGCCCACGCCCGGACGCAGGCTGAAGCGGTTGAACTGGAGCTGATAGGAAGCCCCGGCCGTGGCCGAGTAAAGCTTGCCCGACCAGTCGCCGGTCGCCTTGCGCACGACATCGTCGAGCGCGAAGTTGCGGGTGCCATCAAAGTCGATATGCGCCGCCGAAACGCGCGCGAAGGCCTGGAGCGGACCCCAGCTGCCGCGCCAGTGCGCGGCCAGTTCGAACTGGTCGGAATCCGCCGAGCTGTTGGAGCTGTCGCTGGTGTCCCGGCCATGAATATAGGCGAAGGAGCCACCGAAGGCGCCAAGATCGGTCAGATATTCGACGCCGCCGCCCGCGCCCCAGCCATTAATGTCGTAGGAGGCGGTGTCGCCGATGCTCTTGGAGCTGCCGAACGCCACCTGCTGCAACCAGAAGCCCAGCTTGCCGTCCTTGGTCCGGTAGATGCCGTTGGGATCGGACAGGATGCGCGCGGTCGCCCGCGAGCCGGCGGTGACGGCTTCGAAGGTGCTGCCGGAATGTTCGGGCAGCATCTGGCGCAGCGCACCGTTCAGCGTCTGGCCGTCGGTCACGTCCAGATAGGCGTTGGCCAGCGTGCTGTCATTGTCGAGCGCGTTGAAGATCGCCGAATAGGCCCTTGAAAGCGAACCGGTCAGGCCCAGTTCCGACGTGGTCTTGGCGGCGATCGACAGGGTCACGTCACCGGTCGTCGTGTCGCTGCTGACGCTGCCCTTGAACATATAGGGCAGCAGGGTCGCGCTATCGAGCGCCGGGGTGCCGGACAGCGATGCGGCGCGGACGATGACATAGTCGCCTTCCGATCCGCCGACCTGGGTCAGCGCCACCTTCACCTTGGAACCGCTGGCGAAGCTGGCGGCACCGGCGACGTCATAGACGGTGTTGGTGCCATCGGCGCCGTTGATGGTGACGCCCAGCGCCGAGCCGGAGGAGGCGCTGAGCGAGGCGAGCGCGACCGAACCGGTGTTGCTGACAGCCAGCGTGCCGCCGTTCAGCACCAGCGCCATATTGCCGCTGTTGCTGATCGCGCCGGTATAGCTGGAGGTGCCGTTCAGCGTCATCGTGCCGCTGGCGCTGCCAAAGTCGAGCGCGCCGGTGACGCTGGCGGTATCGGCCAGGGTCAGGGTGGCGCCGGTGCCGGCATAGCTGAGATCGCCGGTCAGGGTCGAACTGCCCGAGAGCGACAGGCTGTTATTGC
The DNA here is from genome assembly GCF_056859495.1 of Sphingobium sp. L-44. Lineage (NCBI taxonomy): Bacteria > Pseudomonadati > Pseudomonadota > Alphaproteobacteria > Sphingomonadales > Sphingobiaceae > Sphingobium > Sphingobium sp. L-44. The sequence continues at coordinate 203,175 of NZ_JBSXOQ010000121.1, forward strand.
CCGCGCCCAGGGCGACATCGCCGACGATCCGGCCAGCCGACACCGTCATGACGTCATCGCCCGAGCCGAGCTTGACGTCGCCGACGATGCTGGGCGCGGTCGCGGTCGAGGAGGCGAGTGCCTGGGTCAGCGTCACGCCGCTGCTGTTGGCGCTGAGGTCGATGGCGGTGTTGGTGAGGCCGCCGGTCGCCGAGATGGTGCCGGTGTTGCTGAGGCTGGAGACGGTGCCCGAGGAATCGAGGATCGCGATCGCGCGACCCTTTTCATCATCGGCGGCGACGGCCGCGACGGTGCCGCTGACCTTGACCGAATTGACCTGTGCGCCGGCGTCGATCACCAGGCCGCGCGCGCTGGTGTTGGCGAGCGCCGCGCCCGATGCGGCGACGGTGCCCGAAATCTCGATCGCGTCGCTGGTCGCGCCCGAACCCAGGCGCAGGGCGGTGGCGTTGCTGTCATAGGAGATGGCGGTGATCGATCCGGCAACCAGAACGCCCTTGGATATGTCGACATCGCCGCCCAGGCCGCCGATCACCATCGCATTGGCATCGACACCGTCATAGATGCCATAGCCCGCGATCGCGCCGCGCACGACCACGCCATAGCCCGAACTGTCGCCCTGGACCACGCCGATGCTGGTGTCGGCGCTGGCCGAACCGATCTGCACCGCAGCCGCCGAGCCATAGTTGATGACCGTGGCAGTGGTTTCGGTGCTGTCGAGCAGGCCGTCATCATCGATGTCGGTGTCATCTTCGTCGTCATCATCGCTGGCGGTCGGCGCGACGTCGAACACGATGCCGCCGCTGACATTGCCGGCGATGACGAGGGCGGGGCCGCCCTGCAGCAGGTCATCGGCATCGAGCTTGGTGACGTCGCTCGGGCGGGTGGTGGAGCGATAGCCGGTGCTGACGATCGTGCCCTGGATCTTCACTGCGCCATCGACATCGCCCAGCAGGGCGACGGCGGTGCTGTTCGCGCCCTTGGTGCTGATCGAACCGCGGATCGTGGCGTTGCCATCAATATCGTTGGCGACCACGCCATAGCTGTTGTCGCCGACGACGGCGATGGTGCCATAGGTCGACAGATTGCCGATCAGGGTCGAATTGACGCGGATGCCGGCGCTGTTGTTGCCTTCGATCGAGATCGTGCCGGTGGTGTCGATATTGCCGGTGTGGGCCGCGCCGGATTCGACCAGGATGCCATTGCGGTTCGTCCCTTTGGCGAACGTGCCGTCAATGTCGCCGTCACTGTCCGTGTCGGTCGCGGTATAATCTTCCGTCAGCGTGATCGTGCCGCTGTTGGTGATGTTGCCGGTGGTGCCGGCCTTGACAAGAATGCCGGTCGCATTGTCGGCATCGTTGATGGTCAGCGAACCGGCGTTGCTGACATTGTTGTTGCTGTCCATCGTGATCGCGGTGCCGCTGGTCAGCGTGATGCTGCCGGCGGAGCTGACCGTGATCGCATCGGCCGCGCCCGAGGCGACGGTGGAGGTCTTGACGGCGGTGGTGGTGGATGAACCGATCGTGGTTTCCGCCGCGGCGTTGGTTGCGGTCAGCGCAACCAGAACCGGGGCGATGGCCGTGCAGGCCAGCAAATGTCGCATGATATCTCCTCTGAATGCCGCGCCGTTTGATGGGCACGTACATGCGGGAGGGACGCCGCCGTCGGGCCGGTTCCGTCAGGAAAAATGCCGTCCGGCGTGATTTTAGAAGGCGAAATCCAGGCCGATGCGCACGGTGCGGGGGCGCAGCGGCGTATAATAGTCGGTGCTCAGGTCGAACGGCGTGCCGAGCGAGAAACGATTGCCGTCGCTGTCGAACAGGTTGGTGAGCGAAAGCGAGAGTTCGACCGGGCCGCGCGTGACGGCCGCGGACAGGGCCGTATCGACATAATCGCCCTGTTCGCGGCCCAATATCGGCCCGACGCCCAGGCGCGACTTGCCGACATAGCGGGCCGATGCCGACAGGTGCAGGCGCATGTCGTCACCCAATGGCGCGCGATAGTCGGCGGCGACGCGGCCGCCCAGATTGGCGACATTGGGCAGGGTCAGCGAGCGTCCTTCATAGGACAAGGCACGCACGAACTGGGTCGGCTGGGTCAGGCGGCTGTCATTGTAGATGATCGAGCCATCCAGCGTCAGCGGCGGGATCGGGCGGACCACGATCCGGCCTTCCACCGTATAGATGCGTCCATCACCGATATTGGCGGTGGTCGGCAAGCCGATGCGGTCGGTGACGTCGGCCTGGATATCGCGCCAGTCGGTATAGGCGACATTGCCGCTGAGCGCGATCGTGTCGCGGCCCGGCACGCCCTTGCGGAAGCCCAGTTCCATGGTCGAGATGCGATCATTACGGAAGCTGCGCGCGCGCTGATCGTCGACCGCCAGGCCGCCGGGACGAAAGCCCTGTTCGAACCGGGCATAGAGGGTGAGCCCCTTCACCGCATCGCTGAGCAGCGAGAAGGAGGGGAGGAAGATGGTTTCAGAGCGATCGGCCTGCGCCTCGACACGGGCTAGATCAGCTACGGCTGAGAGCATCGCTACCGGATCGATCGCCTCGCCGCTGAGGCGGCTGTTGGTGAGGCGTCCGCCGACGGTGGCGACCAGCCCCTGGAGCGGTTCGAACGAGGCTTCGCCGAACAGGGTCGCTTCCTTGATCCGGTTGCGCACGCCGGTGGCCGTGGCAGGACGTCCGCGACCATAGACCGGGACGCCCGGCAGGATCTCGATCGCCGGTGCGCTCAGCGGGCCATAGCCGGTCAGCGACCGCTGGATGGTCGAGGTGCTTTCCAGATAGGAAACGCCCAGCAGCCAGCCCAGGCCATTGTCGAGGTCGCGGACCAGCCGGTTTTCGGTCGAGAAAAGTTCGACCTTGTTGCGCTGGCGGAACAGGGCGGGTGCGCCGCCCGGCTGGGTCGCGTCGTAGCTTTCGGCCAGGACATTGCGAACATAGCCGGTCGAGGAGACGAGGCGCAGATCGTCCCACTGATGCTCGATCCGCGCATTGGCCAGGATATAGTCGGAATGATAGGGCTGGGCGACGCTGGAGGCGCGTTCCAGCCGGCCGACCTCGCGGCTGGCATATTGGGCGTCGTCACCCTTGATATGCTGGTAGGCGGTGCTGAGATCGATCGTCCAGTCGTCCGCCGGTGCGATCCGCAGCGTGGCGCGGCCGCCATAAGTGCGGGTGCGGTTGACGTCATCCTTGTCGCGCAGGACATCGTCGATATAGCCGCCTTCCTGCACGCCATAGCCGACGACGCGCAGCGCCACCTTCTCGGCCACGATCGGCAGGTTGAGGATGGCCGACAGGTCGCCGCCCGGATCGCCATGCTGGGTTGCCGACACGCCGGTCGAGATCTGGCCGCCAAATTGGGCGAGATTGGGGGCGTTGGGGATGATGCGGATGATGCCGCCGAGCGAGCCGGCGCCATAGAGCGTGCCCTGTGGCCCTTCCAGCACCTCGACCCCGCCAACGTCATAGAGGCGCAGGTCGGGATCGGGCGCGGCATAGTTGAGGCGCATGTCGCCCAGATATTGACCGGTCGTCGCCTGGGTCGGCCCGGCAACGCCGGAATCGGCTATGGCGCGGATGAACAGCTTGTTGCGGCCGGCACCGGCATGGGTGGAACTCAGACTTGCGACGCGCGAGAGTAGCGCGGCCGTGCCCTGTGCCGCATCGGCGGTCTCGAACAGGCCGCCGGTCACGGTTTCGACCATGCCGGCATAGCGGGGCAGGGGAATGTCGCGCTTGGACGCAGTGACGATGATGTCGGCCGGCGGTTCCTGCGCAACCGGCGCGAGTTGCACCGCTGCGGCTGGCGTCGGCGATGGCGGCGGAGTGCTTTTGCGGGCACGGACGATGCGCCAGGTGCTGCCGTCGATCTGTCTGGCTTTGGCGCCGCTGCCGCGCAGCAACTGGGCAAGGGCACTGGCAGTCGACATGCGGCCCCTGATCGCGGGGGTGGCGATGCCGGCCAGCGACTGGTCCGACATGCCGATGCTGGCGCCGGTTTGACGGCCGAGCGCCACCACCGCCTCGCCCAGGCGTCCCGGAGCGAGGTCGATCGACTGTCTGTCCGCCGCTCGCGCAGGCGATGCGGCCGCTATGGCGAAGGCGGTGACGAAAAGGACGTCAGTTTTGCGACCCATCCCCTTCCTTCAGCAGCCATCCATTCCCCTGTCGGATGGCGGACAGCCCCATCAGGGGCGCGGCAGCGGCGAAGAAGCGGGACGGATCCCGTTCCAGCCGGATCGTGCCGGTAAAGCGCATGGCCTGCGCGCCGGGTGTCGCGGCCAGCGTCATGCCCAGCGAGCGGGCGATATCCTGGGTCACGTCGCCGACCGGCGCATTGGCATAGATGAGCTGGCCCTGGCGCCAGCTGGCGACGGCCTGGGGCGCGACGTCCATCACGCGCAGCCCTTCGGCGCCGTCGCTGAGCGCGCGGCCGGCGGGCAGCGAGATGGCTTCGGCCTGCGGATTGTAGATGACCTTGCCCTCGGACACGCCGATGCGGGTGGCGTTGCCGCTATGGACGATGTTGAAGACGGTGCCGGCATCCTCGAACACGGCGTCGCCCACGGTCACGCGGAACGGATCGGCAGCGTCATGGCGCACGGTGAAGGCAGCTTCGCCCGCATCGAGCGCGGCAAAGCGCGCATTCTTGCGATCGAGGCGCAGGGTGGTGCCGCCGTTCAGTTCGATCCTGGTGCCGTCGTCGAGCGCGATGCTGCGGGTTTCGCCGGGGCGGGTGGTGATGCTGTAGATGTCGCTGCGATTGAGCAGGCCGACCGAGACGGCGGCGACCAGCGCGGCGGCGATCGCGCCGCCGCCGATCCAGCGCAGCGGGCGGCGGTGACGTTCGCCGGCATCATTGGCGGCAACAGGCATGACGACGGGTTCTGCCGGAACCATGTCCGCCAGATCCGCGTCGGCCGCCATCAGCGCATCATAGGCGGTCGCGCGGGCGGGATCGCCCTCCAGCCAGATGGTGAAGGCGTCCCAGTCGTCAAATTCGGGATCGCGCGTGCGGATCACCCACCCGAGCGCCTCCTCGTTCATCATGGCCTGTGCCCTGTTCATTTCTTGCCCCTTGAAGAGCCAGACGCCGCCGATCCGCTCATTCCGTATCCAGACTTTGCTTGAGCGCAAGCATCGCCCGATAGGCCTTTTGCAGATCCTTCTCGACCGTGGTCAGGCTGACCCCCAATTCCTCCGCGATCAGCCGCTGGCCGACCCCCTCTATGCGGAACCGACGGAACACCAGTTCGACGCGGGGGCCAAGGTCGGCCAATATGCCGCGCGCCTGTTCCAGCCGCTGATTGAGGATCATGCGTTCGTCGACTGCCAGATCGTCATTCGGGTCGGTCATCACGCCGCCGGCGCCTTCGGCCCAGTCCTGCTCGCGCCGCTCGCGCCGGGTGGCGGAGCGATAGCGATCGAGCATCAGGTTGTTGGCCATGCGATAGAGATAGGGCAGGGGATCGGCGACCGGCCCCAGATCCTTCGCCTCCAGCTTCATCCACATGTCCTGCAGCAGATCTTCCGCATCCTCGCCCGCACCGCGCGCGCGCAGGAAGCGCAGCAGGGCAGCGCGATTCTGGAAGAAGATAGCAGAAAGGCCCGTGGCCATGCCTGTGGTGCGTCCGGTATTGGCGATCAGGCGGGTTGCCATAGAGGCAGGGGTGGGGTCTTGGCAATGGCAAGGCGTTGATGGACCGGTCATGGCCTGAAATCATTTACCTAGTGCGCGGCTTGCTCTAGCCCGTTTTGGATATGGCAGGAGCGGACATGGCGACAGCGAAGGTGACGGATGCAGCAGCGGCGCAGGCGGCGGGGATGAACCCTGACCGGTTGGACGCGCTGGTCGATCATCTGGACCAGACCTATGTGCAGAGCGGCAAGTTGCCGCATATGCAGATGCTGGTGTCGCGCGACGAGGTGCCGTTGCTGTCGGTCAGCCGGGGGCAGGCGCGCGCGACCGGCGAGCCGTTGCAGGCTGATGCGCTGTTTCGCATCGCGTCCATGACCAAGCCGGTCACCAGCGTTGCCTTCATGCGGCTGGTCGAACTGGGCAAGGTGGCGCTGGACGATCCGGTGACCGACGTGCTGCCCGAATTTGCCGACCTGCGCGTCGGCGCGGACGGAACCGGGCGGATTACGCGGCCGATGCGGATGATCGACCTGCTGCGCCACACATCGGGTCTGACCTATGGGTTGCAACGGCAGACGCCGATCGATGCGCGCTATCGCGAACTGGGGCTGGACGAGTTCCAGCAAAAGCGGTCGTCTGACGAGTTCATCGCCGCGCTGACCAGCCTGTCGCTGGAATTTTCGCCGGGCGAGCGCTGGAATTACGGCGTGTCGACCGATGTGCTGGGTGTGATCGTCGAACGACTGTCGGCGCAGGATCTGGAGACGCATTTTCGTCAGAATATCTTCGATCCGCTGGGCATGAAGGACAGTTTCTTCACCTTGCCCGAGGATCGGACCGATCGGCTGACCGATGCTTGGGGGCTGGGCGAGGACGGGTTGCGGCTTCGTGACCGGGGCGCGGCCAGCAGTTGGCGGCGCAAGCTGCGTTTCCGATCGGGCGGGGGCGGGCTGATCTCTTCGACAGCCGATTATCACCGTTTCGCACGGATGCTGCTGCGCGGTGGCGAGCTTGATGGAGCGCGGCTGTTGCAGCCCGACACGGTGGCGCAGATGCGGAGCAATCACCTGCCCGGCGGCGGCGACCTCGCCAGCATGTCGCAGGCGATGTTCAGCGAAGCCGATTATGCCGGTGTCGGTTTCGGCCTGGGCTTCGCGATGACGCTGGCGAACCAGCAATTTTACTGGGGCGGGGTGTTTTCGACCTATTTCTTCATCGATCCGGTCGAGCGGCTAATCGGCCTGTTCATGACCCAGCATCTGCCGTCCAGCACCTATCCGGTGCGGGCGGAATTGCGGGCCGGGATCGGGGCGGCGATCGTTACGCGCCGCGGTCAGGGCTGAGGCAGGCCAAGCCCGCGGAAAGAAGCGGGAAAAGCCCATGCTGCGCTGCAAAAAATGGATTGGCATGGCGAAGCGCGCTGTGCCATCATCCCGGTGACTCATAGAGGGAGATCCCGGCCATGAATCTCAAGGGCGAGACGCAGCTTCCCAAGCCGGCACCCCGGCAGGTTGATCCGCAGATTCTGGCCCATGAGATTGTCGAGCGATTGACCTATCGCATCGGCAAGGATGCCAAGGCGGCCAAGCCGCATGACTGGCTGCATGCGGTCATCCTCTCGATCCGCGACCGGGTGATCGACGCCTGGATCGAGTCCACCCACAAGACCTATGAGGAACAGGGGCGCCGGGTCTATTATCTGAGCCTGGAATTCCTGATCGGCCGGCTGATGCGCGATGCCGCATCCAATATGGAAATGCTGGACGATTTGCAGGCCGCGCTCGACTCGCTGGGCGTCGACCTGGACCTGATCGCGGCGCTGGAGCCGGATGCGGCGCTGGGCAATGGCGGCCTGGGGCGCCTCGCCGCCTGCTTCATGGAGAGCATGGCGACGGTCGACATCCCCGCCTATGGCTATGGCATCCGTTATGTGAACGGCATGTTCCGGCAGGAGATCAGCGACGGCTGGCAGGTGGAACTGCCGGAAAACTGGCTGGCGCACGGCAATCCCTGGGAGTTCGAGCGGCGCGAGGCGAGTTACGAGGTCGGGTTCGGCGGGCGCGTCGATCCGGCCGAGTGCGAGAATTGCGGCCCCTATCAGATGAGCTGGCGTCCCGCCGAACGGGTGATCGCCACCCCCTATGACACGCCGATCGCCGGCTGGCGCGGCAAGCGGGTCAATACGCTGCGCCTGTGGGAGGCGCAGCCGATCGACCCGATCCTGCTCGACAAGTTCAATGCCGGCGACCATCTGGGCGCGCTGTCCGAAAGCAACCGGGCCGAGGCGCTGACTCGCGTCCTCTATCCTGCCGATAGTTCACCGGCGGGGCAGGAATTGCGGCTGCGGCAGGAATATTTCTTCTCCTCCGCCTCGCTGCAGGACATTGTCCGGCGGCATATCCAATATTTCGGCGATGTCCGCACCCTGCCCGACAAGGCGGCGATCCAGCTCAACGATACCCATCCGGCGGTGTCGGTCGCGGAGTTGATGCGCATCCTGGTCGACGAGCATGGGCTGGATTTCGACGAGGGTTGGGACATTGTTCGCCGCACCTTCGGCTATACCAACCACACATTGTTGCCCGAGGCGCTGGAAAGCTGGCCAGTGCCCTTGTTCGAGCGGCTGCTGCCCCGGCACATGCAGATCGTCTATGCCATCAACAGCCGACTGCTGGGCGAGGCGCGCAAGTCCGGCCAGTTCGACGATCATGCGATCGGCACCATCTCGCTGATCGACGAAGGCGGCGAGCGGCGGGTACGGATGGGCAATCTGGCCTTTGCCGGATCGCACAGCGTCAACGGCGTGTCGGCGCTGCATACCGACCTGATGAAGGTCACGGTCTTTGCCGACCTGCACAAGCTCTATCCCGCGCGGATCAACAACAAGACCAACGGCGTCACCTTCCGCCGCTGGCTGATGCAGTGCAACCATGGCCTGTTCGAGCTGATCCGCGAGGCGATCGGCGACCGCTTCATGGACGATGCCGAGGCTCTGCGCGAGCTTGACAATTTCGCCGACGACACCGCCTTCCAGGAGCGGTTCCTGGCGGTGAAGCGCTTCAACAAGGTCGCGCTGGCCGACCTGCTGCGCAAACGGATCAACGCCCGGATCGACGCCGACGCGCTGTTCGACATCCAGATCAAGCGCATCCACGAATATAAGCGGCAGTTGCTCAACATCATCGAGGCGGTGGCGCTTTATGACCAGATCCGCTCGCATCCCGAAAAAGCCTGGGTGCCGCGGGTCAAGCTGTTCGGCGGCAAGGCGGCGCCCAGCTATCATAATGCCAAGCTGATCATAAAGCTGGCGGGCGACGTGGCCCGCGCGATCAATCATGATCCGTCGGTGCAGGGGCTGCTGAAGGTGCAGTTCGTGCCCAATTACAATGTCTCCATGGCCGAGATGATGATCCCGGCGGCGGACCTGAGCGAACAGATTTCGACCGCCGGTATGGAGGCGTCGGGCACCGGAAACATGAAGTTCGCGGTCAATGGCGCGCTGACCATCGGCACGCTGGACGGCGCCAATGTCGAGATGCGCGATCATGTTGGCGAGGATAATATCGTGATCTTCGGCCTGACCGCGGCCGAGGTGAACCAGCGCCGGGCCGAAGGCTATAATCCGCGCGCGGTGATCGAACAGAGCCGGGAACTGGGACAGGCGCTCAATGCCATTGCCAGCGGCGTCTTCTCGCCCGACGACCCCAACCGCTACAAGGATCTGATCCAGGGTATCTATGACCATGACTGGTTCATGGTGGCGGCCGATTTCGACAGCTATGCCGCCGCCCAGCGGCGGGTCGATGGCATCTGGCAGGATCAGGCATTGTGGGCGAAGAAGGCGATCCACAATGTCGCGCGCATGGGCTGGTTCTCGTCCGACCGGACGATCCGCGAATATGCCGCCGACATCTGGAACATGGGATGATAAGAATGGCCGCTATCGGCGGAGACGGGAGATAGGAGCGTGCTGACGCCGGAGCAGATCGACCGGCTGGTCGAAGGGCGCGATGCCGATCCCTTCGCGACGCTTGGCGTGCATCCGGCCGATCCTGACAGCGGCAAGACCGGCTTTACCGCCTGCGTGCTGCTGCCCGACGCCGTCAACGTCAGCGCGCAGACGCTGGATGGCAAGCCGGTCGGCGAACTGGCGCTGATCCACCCGGCCGGACTGTTCGAGGGCAAGGTCAAGATCCGCAAGCGCCAGCCGCTGCGCTATGAAGCGCAATATGCCGATGGCGGCAGCTATGCGACGATTGATCCCTATGGCTTTGGCCCGGTGCTGGGGCCGATGGACGATTATTATTTCGCCGAAGGATCGCACAAGCGGCTGTTCGAGAAGCTGGGCGCGCATCCGATGGAGCATGAGGGGGTTGCCGGCACCCATTTCGCGGTCTGGGCCCCCAATGCCCGGCGCGTGTCGGTGGTCGGCGACTTCAATCGCTGGGACGGGCGGCGCGCGGCGATGCGGCACCGGCAGGATGCGGGCGTGTGGGAAATCTTCCTGCCCGAAGTCGGCATCGGCCAGCCCTACAAGTTCGAGATTGTCGGGCCGGACGGCGTGGTGCTGCCGCTCAAGGCCGATCCCTTCGCCTTCCGCTCGGAACTGCGCCCGTCGACCGCGTCGATCGTCAACGGTCCACCGGCGCATATATGGGGCGATGCGGATCACCGCGACCATTGGCAGAAGGCCGATGCGCGACGCCAGCCCATCTCCATCTACGAAGTGCATGCCGGATCATGGCAGCGCGACGAGAATGGCGATTTCCTGCACTGGGATGCGCTGGCCGAGCGGCTGATCCCCTATGTCGTGGGCATGGGTTTCACCCATATCGAGTTCCTGCCGATCAGCGAATTTCCCTATGACCCAAGCTGGGGCTACCAGACGCTGGGCCTTTATGCGCCGACCGCGCGCTTTGGCGATCCGGCGGGCTTTGCCCGCTTCGTCGATGGTGCGCACCGGGCGGGGATCGGCGTCCTTCTCGATTGGGTGCCGGCGCATTTTCCGACCGACGAGCATGGCCTGGCCCGGTTCGACGGCACCGCGCTTTATGAACATGCCGATCCGCGCAAGGGCTTCCAGCCGGACTGGAACACGGCGATCTATAATTTCGGCCGGCGCGAAGTGGCGGAATATCTGACCAACAATGCGCTGTTCTGGGCCGAGCGCTATCATGTCGACGGGCTGCGGGTCGATGCGGTCGCGTCGATGCTCTACCTCGATTATTCGCGCAAGCCCGGCGAATGGATCCCCAACGACCATGGCGGGCGGGAGAATGTGGAGGCGGTCGCCTTCCTCCAGGGGATGAACAAGGCGCTTTACGCGGACTCGCCCGGCGTGATGACGATCGCCGAGGAATCAACCAGCTGGCCGCAGGTGTCGGCGCCGGTGCATCAGGGGGGCCTTGGCTTCGGTTTCAAATGGAATATGGGCTTCATGCACGACACGCTGCGCTATCTGGCGCGCGAGCCGGTGCATCGGCAGCATCATCATGACGACATCACCTTCGGCCTGCTCTACGCCTTCAGCGAGAATTTCGTGCTGGCGCTGAGCCATGACGAGGTGGTGCATGGCAAGTCGTCGCTGCTGCACAAGATGGCGGGCGACGACTGGCAGAAATTCGCGACGCTGCGGGCCTATTATGCCTTCATGTGGGGCTATCCCGGCAAGAAGCTGCTGTTCATGGGGCAGGAATTTGCCCAGCGCGCCGAGTGGAGCGAGCAGCGGGCGCTCGACTGGAACCTGGTCGATCATGCGCCCCATCAGGGCGTGCAAATGCTGGTCGGCGACCTCAACCGTCTCTATCGCTCGCGCCCGGCGTTGCATGCGCGCGATTGCGAGGCGGAAGGGTTTGAATGGGTGCTGGTCGATGGCGCGGCGGACAGCGTCTTTGCCTGGCAACGGCGGGCGCCGGGCCACAAGCCGATCGTCGTCATCAGCCATTTCACGCCGGTGCTGCGCCATGGCTATCGCATGCGGCTGCCCGTGGGCGGTCGCTGGCGCGAGATACTCAATAGCGATGCGTGTGAATATGGTGGCAGCGGAGCCGGCAATATGGGCGTGGTCGAGGCCGATGAGAGCGGATGGGCGAACATAACCATCCCGCCCTTCGGAACCTTGATGCTGGAACTGGACTATTGATACCGAGGAACGCGTGCAGGCGGTCGCGGGCATGAGAGAGGAGCCCTAATGCAACAACGCAATCAGCCGATCGCGCGCGACGCCATGGCCTATGTGCTGGCCGGCGGACGCGGCAGTCGCCTTGCCGAGCTGACCGACCGGCGGGCCAAGCCGGCGGTGCATTTCGGCGGCAAGGCGCGGATCATCGACTTTGCCCTGTCCAACGCGCTCAACAGCGGTATTCGCCGCATCGGCGTGGCGACCCAGTATAAGGCCCATTCGCTGATCCGGCATTTGCAGCGCGGCTGGAACTTCCTGCGACCCGAGCGCAACGAGAGCTTCGACATATTGCCCGCCAGCCAGCGTATCTCCGAAAGCCAATGGTATGAGGGCACGGCCGACGCCGTGTTCCAGAATATCGACATCATCGAAAGCTATGCGCCGGAATATATGGTCATCCTGGCCGGTGATCATGTCTACAAGATGGACTATGAGCTGATGCTGCAGCAGCATGTCGACAGTGGCGCGGATGTCACTGTTGGCTGTCTGGAGGTGCCGCGTCAGGAGGCGGTCGGCTTTGGTGTGATGCATGTCGACGAGGCGGACGTGATCACCGCCTTTGTCGAAAAGCCCAAGGATCCGCCCGCCATTCCCGGCCAGCCCGACATGGCGCTGGCATCGATGGGCATCTATGTGTTTCGCACCCGCTTCCTGATCGAGCAATTGTGGCGGGACGCCGACGACAAGAACAGCAAGCGCGATTTCGGCGGTGACATCATCCCCTATATCGTCAAGCACGGGAAGGCGGTGGCGCATCGCTTTTCCAGCAGCTGCGTGCGGGCGGAAAGCGAGCTGGTGCCCTATTGGCGCGATGTCGGCACGATCGACGCCTATTGGCAGGCCAATATCGACCTGACCGACGTCGTGCCCAGCCTGGACCTTTACGACCGCAGCTGGCCGCTCTGGACCTATTCGGAGGTCACGCCGCCGGCCAAGTTCGTGCATAACGAGGATGGCCGACGCGGATCGGCGACCAGTTCGCTGGTGGCGGGCGGCTGCATCGTATCGGGCTCCTCGCTGCATCGCAGCCTGCTCTTTTCCGAGGTGCGCACCCACAGCTTCTCGTCCATTACAGAGAGCGTCATCATGCCCAACTGCGTGATCGGGCGCGGCGCGCGGCTGCACAAATGCGTGGTGGATTCCGGGATCAGCATCCCGCCGGGCCTGATCATCGGCGAAGACCCGGCCTTTGACGCGCAGCATTTTCGCCGCACCGACAGCGGCATATGCCTGGTGACGCAGCCGATGATCGATCGGCTGGTGGCCTGAAACGAAGGATGATGATGAAGCTTCTGTCGGTTGCGTCCGAAATCTATCCGCTGATCAAGACCGGGGGGCTGGCCGATGTCGTCGGCGCGCTGCCCGGCGCGCTGGCCGGCCATGATGTCGAGACCCGGACCCTGGTGCCGGGCTATCCTTCGGTCCTGTCGAAGCTGGGCAAGGCCAAGGCGGTGCGTCGCTATGACAAGCTGTTCGGTGCCCCGGCGACGGTGCTGGCGGGGAAGGTCGGCGACCTCGACCTGCTGGTGCTGGATGCACCCGATTTCTATGCGCGCGAAGGCGGGCCCTATGGCGACCATGGCGGCAATGACTGGGGCGACAATTGGCGGCGCTTTGCCGCGCTGGCGCGGGTCGGGGCGGATATTGCGGCGGAGGGCGTGAAGGGCTGGGTGCCCGATATCGTCCATGTCCATGACTGGCAGGCGGCAATGACGGCGGCCTATATGCGCTTCGGCCCGGCCCATGCCGTGCCGCGCGTGGTCACCATCCATAACCTGGCCTTTCAGGGGCGGTTCGGGCCGGAGATATTTGCCCAGTTGGGCCTGCCGGTCGAGGCCTGGGGCATGGATGGCGTCGAATATTATGGCGGCACCGGCTTTTTGAAGGCGGGGCTGGTGTCGGCCGATGCGATCACCACGGTCAGCCCGACCTATGCCGAGGAAATCCGCTCGCCGGTCCATGGCATGGGGCTGGATGGCTTGATCAATGGACGCAGCGACAAGCTGCACGGCATTTTGAACGGCGTCGATACCGACATCTGGAACCCGGCCGAGGATGCACTGATCGCGCGGCGCTACAGTGCGCGCGCTCTGAGTGGGCGCAGCGCCAACCGGCGGGCGCTGGAAAAGCGCTTCGGCTTGCAGCGCGACGATGCGCCGATCTTCGTCATCATCAGCCGCCTGACCTGGCAGAAGGGCATGGACCTGATGATGGGGGCGATCGACCATCTGGTCGGGCTGGGCGCGAAACTGGCGGTGCTGGGATCGGGCGATCATGCGCTGGAGGGCGGCTTCCTGGCGGCAGCGGACCGGCATCGCGGCCGGGTGGGCGTGCAGATCGGCTATGACGAACCGCTGTCGCACCTGTTGCAGGCGGGCGGCGACGCGATCCTGATCCCGTCACGCTTCGAACCGTGCGGCCTGACCCAGCTTTATGGCCTGCGCTATGGCTGCGTGCCGGTGGTGGCGCGGGTCGGCGGTCTGGCCGACACGGTGATCGACGCCAATGAGGCGGCGGTGAGCGCGGGCGTGGCGACCGGCATCCTGTTCGCCGGCGACGATCCGCTGGCGCTGCACGGCGCGATTGCGCGGACGGTGCGATTGCATGGTGAGCCGGAAGCCTGGCAGGCGATGCAGCGCGCGGGGATGCGCGCCGATTTCAGCTGGACCCACAGCGCGGCGCGCTATGCGGCCCTTTATCGCAGCCTGCTGGGGCGCGAAGCGGCATGAGCGCGGACGGGTTCGGGCCGGTGATCGATGCCGGCGGAACCCGCTTTGCCGTCTGGGCGCCGGAGGCGACGCAACTCTGGCTCTGCCTGTTCGATGCCGACGACCGGGAAAGCCGCCTGCCGATGGCGCAGGGAGATGAGGGCGTCTGGCAGGTTCATGCGCCGGGCGTCGGCGCCGGTGCCCGCTATGGCCTGCGCGCCGACGGCCCATATGATCCCGATAGCGGCCTATGGTTCGATCCCGACAAGCTGCTGCTCGATCCTTATGCGCCGGCGATCGACCGGGCCTTCGTCCATGACCCGATGCTGGCCGCGCCGCGCGGGCAGGGGGAGGACACGGCGCCGCTGATGCCCAAAGGGGTGGTGGCGCCGCCGCTACCGGCCGTCGCGCCGGCGCCGCCGCGCTTCCAGCCGGGCGGGCTGATCTACGAATTGCAGGTGCGCAGCTTCTCGCTGTTGCATCCTGACGTGCCCGAAGCGCAGCGCGGCACGATCGCCGCGCTGGCCCATCCGGTGGTGATCGACCATCTGCAGAAGCTGGGCGTCGGCGCGGTCGAACTGATGCCGATCAACGCGTGGATCGATGAGCGGCATTTGCCGCCGCTCGGCCTGCGCAATGCCTGGGGTTATAATCCGGTCAGCTATTTCGCGCTCGATCCGCGACTGGCGCCCGGCCGCCTAACCGAACTGCGCGATACGGTGGCAGCGCTGCACGATGCGGGGATCGGCGTGATCATGGACATGGTCTATAATCATGACGGCGAAAGCGACAGGTTGGGGCCGACCTTGTCGCTGCGCGGCCTCAATGCCCGCGCCTATTTCCGGCATGAAGCGGACGGGCGACTGATCAACGATACCGGCACCGGCAACAGCGTGGATTGCAACCAGCCGATGGTGCGCCGGCTGATCCTGGAATCGCTGCGCCATTTCGTGGTGCAGGCGGGGATCGACGGCTTCCGTTTCGATCTGGCGCCGGCGCTGGGGCGGCTCGCGGACGGGTTCGATCCTGATGCGCCGCTGCTGGCGGAGATGCGCGCAGATCCGGTGCTGGGCGACCGCATTCTGATCGCCGAGCCATGGGATATCGGTCCGGGGGGCTATCAACTGGGCCGGTTCGGGCCGCCCTGGCTGGAATGGAATGACCGCTATCGCGACGATATGCGGCGTTTCTGGCGGGGAGACGCCGGCACGATTGGTGCCTTTGCCACGCGACTGGCGGGATCGTCGGATTTGTTCGATGGCATCACCCGCAGCGTCAATTTCCTCGCCGCCCATGACGGCTTCACTTTGGCCGACTGCACCGCCTATGCGGAGAAGCATAACCTGGCCAATGGCGAGGACAATCGCGACGGGCATGGCGAGAATTTCAGCTGGAACAATGGCGTGGAGGGGGCGAGCGACGATCCGGCGGTGAACGCGGCGCGGCTGCGCGACATCAAGGCGCTGCTTTCGACCCTCTTCTGCTCGCGCGGGACGATCATGCTGACGGCGGGTGACGAGTTCGGGCGCAGCCAGATGGGCAATAATAATGCCTATGCGCAGGATAATTGCATCAGCTGGATCGAATGGGACGCGCGCGACCGGGAGATCGAGGCCCATGCCTTTGCATTGGGTCAGTGGCGGCGGACCTGCGCCGAGCTAACCGACGTGGCGCTGCTGGGCGAGGACGATGTCGTCTGGCTGGACGAGGGCGGTCAGCCGCTAAGCGTCGCCCAATGGGAAGATCCCGCGCGGCGGCGGCTGGTGCTGCATTTCCGGGCGTCGGGCCTCAGCCTGTGCATCAATGGCGCGGAGGGTGATTTTCTTTTCGAGACGCCCGGCGGTCCCCTGATGGTGCCGGGGCGCAGCGTGATGCCGCAACGCCGTAGCGTTATCCCGGAAGGTGCGGCCGCGCCCGATTGATGCGCGGCGATCCAGTCGTCATCCTGCCCGCCGATCGGGGGCTTCCTTCACCCGCCAAAGCATGGCTAAGCAGGGGCAAAGGGAGCAGGACGACAGATGACGGAAGCAGGATCGGCGGCAGGACCGGGAGCGGACGCAGAACGGGATCTGCTGGGCGGGCGCTGGCTGACGGGCGATACGCCCTATGGTGCGATGATTGACCGGCTGCGCGATTTCCTGGATCATGTCGCCGCCGCCAAGCTGGACGACGCTACGGCGCAGGCGCTGGACGCGGACCTGGCCGCATGGACGCAGCGGCTGACGCCGATGGTGGCGGACGAGGCGCATCGCATGTTCGGCCGGGTGCGCGACGCGCCGGGCCATGGCCAGGTGTTTGCGCCGGCCTTCATCCCCGATCAGATGGGCGACGATTCGCTCCATGCCCGCGTTACCTTTGGCGCCTTCCACCTGGGCGCCAATTATGCCGCCCATGGCGGGGCGGTGGCTTTGCTGTTCGACGAGATATTGGGGCTGCCGGCGAATATGAGCGCCCAGCGCATGGCGCGCACCGCCTATCTGCACGTCAATTATCGGGCGATCACGCCGATCGACAAGGAATTGCAGGTCAGCGCCTGGGTGACGAAGGTCGAGGGGCGCAAGCGTTTCGTGCGCGGCGAACTGCGTGACGGCGATCTGCTGTGTGCCGACGCCGAAGGGCTGTTCATCGAATTGCTGCCGCATCAGCAATAAGGCGGGAACCATCACTGCCCTGGCCCGTTCTATTGCACGAGGCCGCCGCACTTCCCCCCGCTCGGGCGGTCTCGCAGATCGGGCCCGTCGACATCCCCCCGTCGACGGGCCTTCTCTCTTTTCAGGCCATATTGATGAGCGCGCCATCCTGCGCGGCGGACTGGCGGATGGCGTCGAGTAGCGCCATCGCCGCGACGCCATCATGGAAGGTCGGGACCGGGACGCCATCGGGCATCGGCCGCCCTTCGACGCCGGCGCGCAAGGCTTCGAACAGGCGGATGAAGGGGGCGAGTTCGAACAGCATCGCCGCCTTGCGTGGGTCGTCGGTTTCGATCGGCGGCAGGCCAAGGTCGGCATCGACCGGCAGGTCGCGCACGCCATCCCGGTCGGCGATCTTCACCACCCCCTTGTCGACCCAGAGCGTGCCATGGGTGCCGGCGACGCGGCTGATATTTTCGGATGGACCCCAGACGCCGGCGCTGTGTTGAAGTACGCCTTGAGCGCCATTCTTCATGCCGAAGCGGACGACATAGCTGTCCTCCGCCGCGTCGGCCGGGCGGTCCGACACGGTGGGCAGGGTGGCGCTGAGGCTGTCGACCTCGCCCAACCAGACGCGCAACTGGTCGACCAGATGCGAGCCATGGGCGCCGAGCCAGCCGCCGCCCGCGCCGGCATCGAACCACCAGCGCGGCATGCGGGCGGCAGGATCGGCGACGATCGGCAGGACGCTGGACAGGGTCACATAGCGCGGATCGCCGATCAGCCCGTTGGCGATGGCGCGGCCGATCATCGCGCGCTCGGGCGCCCAGCGGAACTCGTTGCCGATCAGGTGCGTGACGCCGGCCTGTTCTGCCGCCGCGAGCATCGCGCGGGCCTCGGCCAGGTCGGCGGCCATCGGCTTTTCGCAGAGGATGTGGCAGCCCCGCTCGATCGCGGTCAGGGCGAGCGGGGCATGGGTGGCGGGGGGCGTGGCGATCGTCACCGCGACCGCGCCGGTGCGCTCGATCGCTTCGCCCAGATCGGTGAAGATGTCAGCGATGGTGACAGCATCGGCGCGGCGGCGGGTGCGGTCGGGATCCGTGCCGACGAGGCCTGCCACCTCGAACCCGGCAGCGCGCAGTGCGGGGACATGGATGCGGCAGCCAAAGCCGGTGCCGACGACGATCGCGCGGGGGGCAGGGGGCATGGTTGGTCCTTTCGGGCGGGTCAGGTGGCGGGGACGGCGGCGAAGAAGTCGATCCCGGCCTGGGTGGGGAAAATATATTCGAGATAATGGCCAAGCTCCGGCGCATCGACGAAGCAGCTGTCCATGAAGCCCTGATTATGGCTGACATGGGGGACGGGCAGGCCGTCGGCTTGCGCGCGGGCGAGCAGGGCCTGCCACTGCGCGGCGTCGTGGATCAGATAGCCCAGATGATGATGGCGCAGCTGGAAAGCATCGCCGGGTGCCAGGCGGTCCATGTAGATGTCCGATCCCGGCCCGGAGGCGGTCAGCAATTCATACATGACCGGGCCGACCCAGGCCAGTTCGACGCGGATCTGGCCGCCGGCCGCCAGCGGCCCTTCGAGCCGGCGAAAGGCGCCTATGCCATAGCGATCGGCCAGGATCGCCTGCGCCTGGTCGATATCGTTGGTCGCATAGGCGATCTGGAAATGGTCGGCGCGCAGCACACCCGATGCCGGGTCGACAAGCGGCGATGGTCGGCGCAACAACATGGGCGCTATCCTCTCGGCATGATCCCGTTCGCGGGATTCGGCATGAAGATAGTATATGCTATCTTTATGGGGCAAGGCGCGTGCGCCCTGATCCGCCCCGGCGATATGGGACGATGATGATGCAGGAAATCGGCGTGGGCCTGATCGGCTATGGCCTGGGCGGGCGGGCGTTCCACGCGCCCTATGTGGTGGCGACGCCGGGCATGGTGCTGCGCGCCGTCGTCTCGCGCGATCCGGCCAAGGTCCATGCCGGCCTGCCGGGCATGCAGGTGGTGCCCGATGTCGATGCGCTGCTGGCGCTGCCGGGGATCGATCTGGTGATCGTGTGCAGCCCGGATGAGCTGCATGCCGACCATGCGATCGCCGCGCTGCGGGCGGGCAAGCATGTGCTGGTGGACAAGCCCTTTGCCACCACGCTGGCTGATGCGCGCCGGGTCGCGGCCGAGGCGGAAGGCGCGGGCCGCTTGCTGACGATCTTCCAGAACCGGCGCTGGGACGCCGATTTCCGCACCCTGCGCCGGTTGATTGCCGAGGGACGGCTGGGCGAGATCATCCAGTTCGAAAGCCATTTCGACCGCTGGCGGCCGACCCCGGCCACGACCTGGAAGGATGTGCGGGCGGCAGGCATCTGGCAGGATCTGGGGCCGCATCTGATCGACCAGGCGCTGTGCCTGTTCGGCAAGCCCGAAGGGGTGAGCGCGGACATTGCGGCGCTGCGCGAGGGGGCAGCGTCGCCCGACTATTTCCATGTGACGCTGCGCTATCCGCGCCATCGCGTGCTGCTGCATGCGACCAAGCAGGCGGCGGCGCATGGGTTGCGCTTCGTCGTGCATGGCACGGGCGGCAGCTGGATCAAGCATGGGACCGACGGGCAGGAAGCGGCGACAGTCGCGGGGCAGCGGCCCGAGGGGGCGGACTGGGGCGTCGATCCGCAGCCGGGCCATCTGACCGATGCGACGGGTGATAGCCATGTGATTATGAATGAACGTGGCGATTACCGGCTGTTCTGGCAGGCGCTGGCCGATGCGATCCGGGGTGAGGGCGCCAATCCGGTGCCGGCGGACGAAGCGATCGCGGTGATGGAAATATTGGAAGCAGGCCTGCGCAGCAGCGCGGAAAGGCGCGAAATCCAGCCCTGACGGGTTGAAGATACATAATTCAGAAATATTTGGGCGAAGGGGGATTAAAGCGATCACTGAGGCGTAAGTGACGTATGAAACCCACGCCGCCCAAGGTTGTCGACCTGTTGCCCGCGCTGATGCGCTACGCCCGTCGACTGACCGGCAATGAAAGCGATGCCGAAGACCTGGTCCAGGATGCGCTGGTGCGCGCCTATGCCAATGCCGACAGCTATCAGCGCGGCCGGCCACTGCGCGTCTGGCTGTTTTCCATTCTGCACAATGTCTTCATCAGCGGCGCGCGACGGGCGGCCGTGCGCGAACGGTTCCGCGCCGACGCCGTGGCGCAGGCCGAGCCGGTGGCGGCGCCGGCGCAGGAGCAGATGGTGCGGCTGCACCAGATTGAGGCGGCGCTGAGCGCTTTGCCGGAGGAGCAGCAGACCGTGCTGCATCTCGTCGCGGTCGAGGGGCTTTCCTATCAGGATGCGGCCGACGCGATCGGCATTCCCATCGGCACGCTGATTTCGCGCCTGTCCCGCGCCCGCGCGAAGCTGCGTGCGCTGGAGGAGGGGGCGCCAGCCGTGCGCCCCGGCCATCTGCGCATCGTGAGGGATTGAGCCATGGCGGAACTCACCATCACCGAATGCGAACTGCATGCCTATGTCGACGACCAGCTCGACGCCATGGGGCGGCTGGAAGTGGCCGATTATCTGGTGCGCAATCCCGATGTCGCCGCGCGTGTGCTGGCCGATCTGTCGGTGCGCGACGCGATGCGGGCGCTGGCGGAGCGCGACGAGCAGCCGGTGCCGCAACGCCTGCACGACAGCGCCCGCAAGGTGGAGGGCGCGCTGCACCGCAGTCGCCTGTTTCGCCGGTTGAGCGGCGGGCTGGCGATGGCGGCGGGCATCGTCGCCGCGGTGGCGCTGGGCGTGGGCAAGCTGAACATGGGTGTGGCGCCGACGGCGCAGGCGATGCCGGTGTTCATCGAGGAGGCCTTGATGTCGCACAAGACCGCGCTGGTGCGGTCGCACATGAAGTCGCAGCCCGAAATCCCGCATTTCGACCCGGCCGATGTCCGGTCGGCCACCCATATCAACGTGCCGGTGCTGCCGGCGGGCTGGCGGGTGCTGGATGTGCAGCTGTTCCCGTCCGACTATGGGCCGAGCCTGCAACTGGTGATCGATGCGGGCGAAAAGGCGCCGGTGTCGCTGTTCGCGGCGCGGGCTGTCACCGGCCTGCCGGAAACGCCGCGCACCCAGGTCGTCGACGGCGAGACCATCGCCTACTGGGCCCGCAAGGGCACCGTCTATGTGCTGACCGGCGTGGAGTCCCAGGATTTCCTGCAGAAGCACGCGGCCGATCTGGCCAATAATCAGGACGCATGAATGAGCATTGATCTCTCGCAACAGACCGGCGCGCTGCGCCGGCGGGCAGATGTCTGCGTCATCGGCGCGGGCGCGGCCGGCATCACCACCGCGCGCCGGCTGCTGGCGGCCGGGCATCAGGTGCTGCTGCTGGAAAGCGGCGGGCTGGACTATGAGCGGGAAACCGCCGACCTCAACGCCGGCAAGAATGTCGGCCAGGCCTATTATGATCTGGACGATGCGCGGCTGCGCTTCTTTGGCGGCACGACCGCGATCTGGGGAGGGCGCTGTGCTACGTTGGACCCGATCGACCTGCAACGCCGCGACTGGGTGGCGGGATCAGGCTGGCCACTGTCCTGGGACGAATTGCAGGATTATTATGGCCAGGCGCGCGGCATATTCGAGATTGGCGACGAGCCGGCGAGCGCGGAGGCGCTGAGCGCCCATGGCGTACCGCTGCCGGGGTTCGACCGGTCGGAACTGCACATGCCGGTGTGGAATTTCGATCCGCGTTTCAACCGCTTCACCTTCGACGCGTGCCAGGATCTGCGCGATCATCCGCGTTGCGAGATCATCACCCATGCCAGCGTCACGCGGATCGTTACGAAGGATGGCGCGATCAGCCGGATCGAGGCGAAGGCGCTGGCCGGCGCGCATCTGCATGTCGAGGCGCGCGCCTTCGTGCTGGCGGCGGGCGGGATCGAAAATGCCCGGCTGCTGCTGGCATCGAACATCGGCAATGAGCGTGACCAGGTCGGCCGCAATTTCATGGAACATCCCCATGCGCGCGGCGGGCGGATCGTCGATGCCAAGGCCTGGCCGCTGCTCAAGGCGTTCGGCCGGCGGCACCGGATCGGCGGGCATGACATGGCGGCGCTCATCACGCCGTCTGCCGATCTGCAACGGCGCGAGGGGCTGCTCAACAGCTCGCTCACCATCGTCGGGCGGCAACCGGCGCGGGCGTCGCAATTCTGGGGCATGCGCGCCTATGGCTCGCTCAAGCATGACATGTCGCCGACGCGCAGTGGCCGGCGGATGTGGATGATGACGAAGAAGGCGGCGACCTGGGCCCAGCGCCATGTCGATCCGCTGCGTCCCTGGCTGCTGCACAAGGCGGGCAAGCTGGAGATCGCGCTGCTGGTGCGGGCCGAACAGGCGCCCAATCCCGATAGCCGGGTGCTGCTGACGAAGGAGCGCGACGCGCTGGGCGTGCCGCGCGTGGCGCTGGACTGGCGGCTGTCGGCGATCGACAAGCATAGCGTGACGGGACTGGTCGATGGCCTGGGCCGCGAACTCGAACGGCTGGGCATGGGCCGGGTCGAGCGGGCCGACTGGCTGGACGAGCCGGGCGAGTTGTGGCGCAACGATCCGCTCATCTCGTCCCACGCGATCGGCGGCTATCATCATATGGGCACGACCCGCATGGCGACCGATCCGCGCCAGGGCGTGGTGGATGCCGACGGGCGGGTGCATGGCCAGGCCAATCTCTATGTCGTGGGCTCTTCGACCTTCCCGACGTCGAGCTGGGCCAATCCGACGCTGACCATCGCCGCGCTGGCGCTGCGCACGGCGGATCGGCTGTCGGTGGCGCTCAACCGGCCGGTGGCGCAGCCGGTGCGGGTGCCGGGACTGGCAAAGGCGTCGTAGCGCTTGTCCTCTCCCGTTCACGGGAGAGGGAGGGCCTCGTGCCAAAGGCGTGGGAGGGTGAGGGCCTTCTGAAACAAGCTACCCTCATCCAACTTCGCCTAGCCGGCTTTGCCGGCAAGGCTGCGTATCCTTCTCCCGCCAGCGGGAGAAGGAATGATCGCTTCTGGCAAGGCAGGCGATCAGGGAAACGGCCGGCGCGTTTTCTCGTTTCTCGACAGTTCGAAACGAACGGATGTGGGAGCGTGCGGGCTGGGGGCGTCAGTCGACCGGGCCGTGGAATTCGGCTTCGACGATGCCGAGGTGCCAGCCGGGAGGGACGGCGTCGGCGCCGGTGTCGCCGGCCTGGCGGGCGCTGGCGAGTTCCACCACCTTGCCGAAGGCGTCCTTGTCCTGCACCGGGCCGGTCTGGCGGATGCGCAGTGTCTGGCCGGTCGTGGCGGGGAAGCGGAGCGTGGTGTAGCCGAGCTGCCGTTCGGTCTCGCCGCGCCAGACGCTCTTGCCGTCGATCGTCAGTTCGAGTGGATAGGATCGCGAGCGCCAGCCGACCAGCTTCAGGTCGATTTCGCTTAAGCGCACCGGCGTGGCGAAGCGATATTCGATCCAGCCATTGTCCGGCTTGCCGTCGCTCGCCCAGCGGGTGAGTTCATTGTCGTCGACGGTGGCACCGGCATCGGCCTGTCCTGACCCGGCGCGGATATCCTGCGCGACGAAAGTCGTGCGGTGCGGCGTGAAGCTGGGGGTGGCGGGCGTCGGGCCGCGCACTAGGCCGCCGGGCTGGAAGGCGTCGGCGAAGTCGGTCGACAGACCGCCCTTGGTGGCGGCGGGCAGCTTGGTCTGGATCGACAGGCTGGCGGCTTTGAGGCCCGGCGCGGTAGCGGTGAGCGATACGGTGCCCGCCTTGGTGCCTGCGCGGATCAGGACGCGGTTGACGCCGCCTTCCAGCGGCAGGTCGGGCGAGAGGATATAATTATCCTCCTCACGCGCAGTGCCGGCATAGGAGGTGGTGCCGTCCGCGCCATGCGGCTTGGTCACCACCGCTTCGCCCTCGGTCTGGCCGGCGCGGACCTTGCCCTGGCTGTCGCCCTGGGCAATGCCGCCGCGCCAGAGTGCTGGCCCCTGGAAGTCGAAATGGACCTTGCTGGCGTCGACCGGCACGCGGCGGCCCTGCGCATCGACCGCCTCGACATCGACCAGCGCGATGTCGGCGCCGTCCATGACGAAGCCGCGCGGCGAGACATGGGGGGTGAGTTTGAGCGCGACCGCCGGGCCGGTGGTGGCGAGGCTATATTCCGACGTCTTGCCATCGGCGTGGGTGGCGACGGCGCGCAGCGTGCCGGGCGCGAAGGCGATAGCCTTCCAGCTGAAGAGGAAACTATCGCTGCGCTGGCCCTTGCCGAGCGAGCGGCCGTTGAGGAACAGTTCGACGCTATCTCCATTGGACACGACGCTCATGTCCTTGACCGTGCCGGGCGCATAGTTCCAGTGGCCGATGATGTGGGTGGCGGGCGTGACGCTGTCGACCCAGTCGTTCCACATCACCTGATGCGCGAAAAAGCCCTGCTTGGGGATACGCACGGCGTCGACCTCGCCCGAGCGGCGATAATTATTGTCGCCGCGATAATGGGTGTTGCTGTCCGACCAGATGATGTTGACGCCGCCCGAACTGACGCGGGTGCCGGTGCCCGGCCGCATGACATAATAGTCGTTCCAGCGCTTCACATCCTCGATGGCATGGCTGTCCTGGTTGCGATTATAGGCGGGCGCATCCTTGTGGAAGGGCGGGGTGAAATTGTCCTGATAGGCGCGGGCGGCTTCGTCGCGGCTATATTCCATCGACCACATCGGATGCTTCGCGCTCTTGTTGATATACATCATCTCGCCGCCATATTCGGCGACTTTGCTGTCCAGCATTTCGCGCGATCCGATGGCGCGGCCGCCATGGGGATCGTATTGATCGCGGATCGCCTTCATCTCCGCCATATGCGCTTCGCTGATATTCTCGTTCCCGCTTTCGTAGAAGAGGATCGAGGGATTGTTGCGATTATAGATGATCGCGTCGCGCATCACCTCCTTGCGCTGGTCCCAGCGGCGGCCGGTGACGTCGCTTTCGGCGTCGCCCGCCGGCATCGCCTGCATCAGGCCGACGCGGTCGGCGGATTCGATGTCCTGCTTGGACGGGGTGACGTGCATCCAGCGGACCAGATTGCCGCCGCTCTCCACCATCAGCGCGTTGGAAAAGTCGCTGATCCAGGGCGGGATGGAGGTGCCGACGGCGGGCCATTCATTGGAGGTGCGCTGGGCATAGCCATGGACCATGATGGTGCGGCCGTTGAGGTCGATCTTGCCATCGCCGAAGCGGGTCTGGCGGAAGCCGGTCCTGGTGTCGACGCTGTCGATCACCTTGCCCTTGTCCATCAGGCTGGTCGTGACGGTGTAGAGATAGCCATAGCCCCAGCTCCAATAATGGAGGCCGGCGACCGGTGCGGCGGCGGCGAGGGTAGCGCTCTGGCCGGGCGCAATCGAGGCGGCGGCGCTGTCGAAGCGGGCAATGCGGCGGCCGGCGGGATCGCGCACTTCGACGCGGAGCGACAAGGCGCGGGCGGCGGCGCTGTCGTTGCGGACCTGGCTTTCGGCATGGATGGTCGCGCGGCGGCCGGCGATGTCGAAACCGTCGGCCCAGACATATTGGCCGGTGGTGCCGAGCGTCGAATAGAGCGGCAGCGTCTGATAGACTGGCCCGGTCAGGTGGAGCCGGACATTCTTGGTAATGCCGCCATAATTGACGTTGAAATTGTCGTTGTTCCACTGGAAGCCGCTGCCGGTGGCGCGTTCCTTATATTTCCAGTCATTGTCGACGCGCACGGCGATGACATTGTCGCCGGGTTTGAGCGCAGCCGTAATATCGGCGCCAAAGGCCATCACGCCATGTTCGGATAGGGCAACCGAGCGGCCATTGACCCAGATTTCGGCGGCCTGGCGCACGCCTTCAAATTCCAGGAAGGCCCTGCGGCGTGTCGCATCGGCGGGGAGGCTGATATGCTTGCGATACCAGATGATGCCGGTGGACAGCGCCTTGATATCGCGGGCGAAGGCCTGCGTCTCGTTGAAGGCGTTGGGCAGGGTGACGCTTTGCCAGCCCTTGTCGTCAAAGCCGGGCTGCTGCGCACCGGCCTGATCGCCGGTGGTCATCAGCCAGCCGGGATTGAGATTATAGGTCTGGCGCGGCGAAGCGGTGACGGTGGAGGCGTCATGGGCGGCGGCGGGGAGAGCGGGAAGGAGCGGCGCCAGCGCCAGCAGGGCCAGGCCACCCCGCAACTGACGCACCCGCGCGCCGACAGCCGATTTCCGCTTCATGCCCTTGCCCTCTCCAATATTGGTCAGGCCACTTTGGGCGATGGCGGGCGATGGGTCAATAGATATCCCTAAAAATGGATATGTGATCCACATATTGATCCGTCAGATGGGTGGCGCACGGGGCGCGACCCACCCGATCAAGGGTCAGCGTTCGCCCTGCTTGCCGGCGCCCAGGTAGAAGCTGGTGTGCGGCGGCTGGTTATAGGCGGTGTTCTGCCAGGCGACGCCGAGGCGATAGACCGGATCCTGCATCAGCGTGACGAAGCGGTGCGTGGTCGGATAGGGGGTGGTGTAGATGCGCAGTTCGCGATTGTCGGCGCTGCGCCACACCACTTCCTCGCGCCAGTCGCCGATCAGGTCGGCCTGCAGCGCCGGTGTCGCCTTGGTGCCATTGTTGGACGACAGGCCTTCGGGCGAGAGCAGGGGGATTTCTCTGCCATTTTCCCAGTCCCATTTGGAAATGGTCGTCTTGTCGAGCAGTTCGCGCAGCAGGTCGCCATCCCACCAGATGGCGAAGTTCATCTGGCGCGGGCGCGGGCCGATCGGCTTGCCGGCGACGTCGAACAGTTCGGCCGAACTGGAGTTCCAGAACTCGGCGCCCCAGTGGCGCGGATCGATATCGGCGGCGACGCCGCGGCCGGTATCCTTTTCGGCCGGGGTGGACCAGAGCATCTCGCCGGTGCGCGCGTCGAGCAGGGCGGAGCCGATCATGCCATTCTGGCGCTGATCCTCGAACACGCCGAATTTTTCCAGGCCGGGGCGGGCGGGGTCGAGATCGCTGACATGCATGGTGTCGCCGTGGAAGAGTGGCTGGGTCCACAGCCCCTTGCCATCGTCATCGACCGCCATCGATCCGTAGATCACCTCGTCGCGGCCGTCGCCATCGACATCGGCGATCGAAAGCTGGTGATTGCCGCGCCCGGCATAGTCGCCCTTGCCTGGCTGGCTGCTGTCGAACAGCCAGCGCTGGGTCAGCTTGCCGTCGCGCCAGTCCCAGGCGGCGATCGCGGTGCGGGCATAATAGCCGCGGCCAAAGACCATGGAGGGCAGATGTCCGTCGAGATAGGCGACTCCGGCCAGGAACCGGTCGGATCGGTTGGCATAGCCATCGCCCCAGCTTTCGGTCAGTTGCTGCGTCGTGGGATTGCCGCCGGGATAGCGCGGCGGATCATAGGGGGCGGTGGCCAGCGCCTTGCCGGTGAGGCCGTCGAAGACGGTCAGATATTCCGGCCCCTTGACGATGCGGCCCTGCATCGGCGCGACCTTGGTGCCATCGGGCAGTATCTTGGCGCCGGTGCGGTCGCGCTGGGGCACTTCGCCATCATGGCCGCGCCAGTCGGCCTTCGCGTCGCCGATCACCGTGCCGATGCCATCGACCGTGCCGTCGGCGGTCTTCATCGCCACTTCGGCGCGACCGTCGCCGTCGAAGTCGAAGGCCAGGAACTGGGTATAATGGGCGCCGGCGCGGATGTTGCGGCCAAGGTCGATGCGCCACAGGCGCGTGCCGTCGAGCCGATAGGCGTCGAGCAGGACCGGCCCGCTATAGCCGGCCTGGCTGTTGTCATGGCTGTTGGTTGGATCCCATTTCAGGATGATCTCGTAACGGCCGTCGCCGTCCAGATCGGCCGCGCTGGCATCGTTGGCGGTGTAGCTGAACGACTCGCCGGCCGGGGTGACGCCGTCGGCGGGGGGCGTGAGGGGGATGGAGAGATAGGATTTGTCCCACATCATGGCGGGAGAGGGGGCGCGTTTGTCGCCGATCGGCTGCACCGCATAGCGGCTGGTCGTGCTGCCCTTCTTGTCGACGAAGGCGGTGGCTT
This sequence comes from Sphingobium sp. L-44, assembly GCF_056859495.1. NCBI lineage: Bacteria > Pseudomonadati > Pseudomonadota > Alphaproteobacteria > Sphingomonadales > Sphingobiaceae > Sphingobium > Sphingobium sp. L-44. The sequence goes on from NZ_JBSXOQ010000121.1 coordinate 231,383, forward strand.
CGCCGACGCGGCTGTCATGGATCGGCTTGCCGTCGCGCAACAGGCGGAAACGGATGGTGGCGGGATCATCGGCCAGTAGACGCCATGTAATAAGCATGCCGCCATCATGTGCTGGTAGCGCTACCGTGCCGCGATCAAGTCGTTCGGCTGCTATTCGGGCGGTGGGGCCAGTTGCCAATGCCATGGTCGAAGTCGCCAGCCCGAGCGTCATGGTAAAGGCCCGAATAGTGGTGCGCATTTGCATCAATCTCCCCTCCGGATCACTACTGATCCAAATATTAGAATTGCATCCCACATATAGGTTCAGTAACTCTCCGTCTAGAAACTGATTCGACGACCGTGGGGAAACGGAGTCGGTCATGGGGTGTTCTGGGAGAGAGGGGATCGGCTATGCGCGAGCATACCACTGAAAGTGCACGCAATTTTTCAAACATCGCAATGGTTCGCCGGACGCTGAAGGGCGCTTCCGCCCTCGCCATGGCCGGCGTCATGCTGGTGTCGGCTTCGGCCATTGCTCAGACAAATGACGAAGGCGAAAAGAAGGAAGGTGCCGTTTCGGCTGCCGATATCGTCGTCGTCGGCACTCGCGCCTCGCTGCAATCGGCGATCAACCGCAAGAAGGAAGCGAACACCGTCGTCGACTCGATCGTCGCCGATGATATCGCCAGCTTCCCGGACAAGAATATCGGTGACTCGCTCGCCCGCATCACCGGCGTCCAGCTGAGCCGCGAATTTGGCGAGGGCAACCAGATTTCGATCCGTGGCGTCGAGCCCGACCTCAACCGCGTCGAGATCAACGGTGTCAGCCAGGTCAGCGCGCTCGGTTCGCGCGCCGGCGACTTCCGCGAAATCGCGGCCGAACTGGTCAAGTCGATCGACGTCTATAAAGGCTATGCTGTCGATCTGACCGAAGGCGGCATTGGCGGCACGGTGCGCGTCGAAACGCGCAAACCGCTGGAACTGAAGGATCCACTGATCTCGATGGTCGCGTCGGGCCAGCATCTGGATCTTACGGAAAGCTGGAAGCCGCGCCTGACCTTCTTTGCCGGTGCGCCCAAATTCCTGATCGATGGCTTGGGCATCCTGGTCAACGCCACCTATAGCGACGTTGACACACGCCAGGATTATATCAGCAACACCAATTGGCAGCGGCTGGCCGATTTCGATCATTCGACCGAGAAGACGGTCGCTAACCCGCTCTACAGCAACTATAATACATATGAGAGCTGCGCTGGCGTCGGTGGTGCGACCACTGGGGCCGCTACCGCCAACCGGCTGGCGTGCGAAACCCAGTTCTTCGACTGGGCGCCGACCGTGCCGCGCTATCGCCAACTGGTGCGTAATGACAAGCGCATCTCGGCCGATGTCACATTGCAATATCAGGTGGCGCCCAATTTCCGCGCCTATGTCAACGGCCAGGTCAATCTGCGCAACCAGAAGCTGCAGGACACCAACTATTCGGTCGATTTGGGCCGCATCGAGCGCTTCAATCTCGATCCGCAACTGGCAGCCGGCGCGGGCGGTGGCACGTCGCGTCGCCGGGTCCAACTGGGCACTTCGACGGTCAACGGGAACCATGTCGTCACCGGCCTCACCACCGCGCTTGACGCCGTCAACATCGGTACCGCAACCAACCCCAACTGGAATGGCGCGGCGAACATCATCGGCGTGCAGCGCCGTGACTTCGATTATGATCAGGACAGCAAATATTTCTCGGGTGGCTTCACCTGGGAGCCCAATAGCCGGTTGAAGATCGACGTGATGGGATCGCATGCGACCGCTCATACCGATCAGCAGACCAACCTCATTTCGCTGGGCACCAGCGTGTCGGGCATCACCATCGACCGCAACAATGACCAGGGGCTGCCGGTCTTCAGCTTCCCGTCCAATTTCGACCCGGCCGATCCGGCGGTCTATGCCGACTTCACCCGCACCGGCGCCAATGGCCAAGTGCTGCCGGTCTATGGCCCCGGCCTGCAATATCGTCCGGGTGAGTTCAACAATACCGAAGATCAGTTCAAGATCGACGTCGATTGGGAAATCGATCACCCGATCGTCAGCAAGATCGAATTTGGTGCACAGGGGCGCAAACAAAAATTCCTGAACTATCAGGGTGGTGGTTCGGTCCTGCTCGATCCCACGAGCATGACCTATCAGTCGTCAGCCAACGTGTCCTACACCACGAATATCGTCGCCAATCCGACCCAGACGCGCAACGGCAATACCTGGTATATGACGCCCGCCCAATATACCGCGCTGATCGGCGCGATTGGCGGCACCACGGGTGGCGCGCCGCTCTTTTCCGGCCTGAAGGGCGCGCCGGCTGGCCTGCCCACGGGGCTCGCCTTCCCCAATTTCGATGCCGAGGAACTGGGGAAATTCTACGATCTGTCGGGCTTCGATCATGATCTGGTCCGCTTCGCCGATGGTTTCCCGCAGGTGCCCAGCGCCAAGATCGACGAAACCGTGCTGGCGGGTTATGTCATGGCGGATATCGATACCCAGATTTTCGGCATGCGCCTGACCGGCAATGCCGGCGTGCGCTGGATGCATACCAAGGATGAAGGGACCGGCACCAATGTCAGCCGCGTGACCCGCTTCACCCCGACCGGCGGCACGGAAACCGTCGTTCTGGCGGCGCAATCGGTGACGATCAGCAACAGTTACACGGACATCATGCCGGCCTTCAACGCCAATCTGGAACTGGCGCGCGACTTGTTCCTGCGGGCGAACTGGGCCAAGAATCTGGCCCGCCCGCGTCCCACCGACCTGGTGCCGAACATCAATTGCTTGGATGACATCACCATCACGGGCACGGACGATACCTGCACAGCGGGTAATCCGGCGCTCAAGCCCTATCGTGCCGACCAGTGGGAAGTGAACCTGGCCTGGTATCCCAACGCCGACACGATGCTGAGCCTGGGCTATTGGAAGAAATATGAATCCAGCTTCGTCATTCCCAATGTGACCCGCAGCGGCGTGGATCTGTTCAACGACGGCTCCAGCTATACGGTGCGCCAGCCGGTCAATGGCTTTGGTGCGCTGCTCGACGGCATCGAGGCGAATGCGCAGACTGCCTTCACCTTCCTGCCCAAGCCGTTCGACGGTTTCGGGGCTAGCGCGAATTTCAGCTATTCGCGGGCGTTGCGGACCAACCTCACCAACAGTGCGACCGGGGCGGAACTCAAAGAATATCCCGGCATGTCGAAATATACTTATAATGCCAGCTTCTTCTACGACAAGGATTGGCTCAATTTCCGCCTGAGCTACAATTATCGCTCCAAGTGGATGCAGACGGTGATTGATGCCAATAACGGCAATAACCCGCTCTATCGCAGGGGTGAAGGCTATCTGGACGGCAAGATCACGCTGCGCTTCCCGCAATATCATTTCAGTGTCTTCCTGGAAGCGCAGAACCTGACCAAGGAATCCACCAAAGGTCACGTCCGTCAATGTGGTGTAATTTCGGTGCTGGCCATCGGGCTGCATTTTCAGGCGGCCTTGGGTGTAATCTGTAGCGGCTGAACCTCCTCGGTTATGGGTGTGGCAAGGGCGGCCATGCCCTCGATCTGCAT